>DUMW01000087.1 GCA_012839765.1 Bacillota bacterium | reverse complement strand
TGCCGAATACCGGTGGGGGTGACGGGCAAATACCCGGCCGGGATCAACCACTTTTCCACAAAGCGCTCATCGTCCAGCAGCCACTTGACGAAGGTCCAGGCGGCTTCCATCTCCTCCGGTGTCGTCTTACTGATCCCAATGGCCTTGGCCGTGGACTTGGTGGCCGGCATCACCCTTTCGGGCAACGGCGAGCTTCCCACAGTACCCAGGTCCTGATAACGGGGGACCTCCAGGCTGAAGTTAGACATCATCACCACTTCGCGACTGCCGAAGTTGCCCCCCACCTTGCCCGCCAAAGACCCATGGGCCAGATCCGCCAAGAACTCCAGGGCTTCGATGGCTTCCACACTATCCATCAGGGAACGGGTGAAATCGTCGTTGTAGAACCGGCCCCCATTCTGCCACAGGAAGGGCATATAGGTGGTGTAGGCCTGGGTGGTAATCCTAAAGCCATATTGATCCGGTATACCATCATTGTTCAGGTCCCGGGTCACCTTCTTGCACACTTCCGCAAAGGCATCCCAGTCCCACCGGCCCTGTTCCCGGTAGGTATCAGGGTACAGCAGGGCATATTCATCAAAGACATCTTTGTAATAATAGAGGGCGATGTTAGAGTTCTCAAAGGGAAGGCCCACCAGTGGACCATCGGGCATGGTAAGCTCCGCAATGAGGGCGGGAATGAAATAGTCCTTGCCCATGTCCAAATCAGCCGCGAGGAACTGATCGATGGGCACCATGGCCCCTTGGTAGATATAACCGGCCAGGCTATTGCCCCCACCCCACACCACATGGGGTGGCTGTCCACTCACAAACATCATCCGCAGTTTGTCGTCGTAAACGTTGGAGGGACCCAAGGGTAGGTTCACCACTTGAATATCGGTGTGTTCCCGATTAAACTCCTCGATCAGGGCTTCGATTAGCTCTTGCTTATCGGTGGTGAAGGGGTTGCCAAAACCAATGACGATGGGTTCTGCTGCGACCTGCAAACAGAGTAATGGGCACAAGATCCAAAGGACACCGGGCCCTGCAAGCGTCCGCCTATTTCCTTTCACATGGGCTGCCCCCTTCGCTTTGAGGAAAGCTTTGTTGAACACCCAAGACTACTCTACCGTTTCCACTCGATGGTCTTAATTGGCTGGCCGGGGGCGATGACTTCAATGGTCACCGTATTGGCCCCCGCCAAATCGTAAGTGGCGACATAGCTCTGTCCTTCCTTGGTGACGGTTAAGTACTTAGGCTCCCCAATCCCCAAAAGGGCATAAAGATCCATCACCCGAACCTTAGGCGGGTAAGCAAAGTCCTCCGGGTCCGCTACCTGGATAGTCAATTGTCCACTAGCTTCGGCAATGTCCACATCAAAGGTAGGCTCTGCGGGTTCTAAGTACAAAGCATCGAATAAAACGGTTCCTGTAGTCCCCACATTCCAGATCCCCGTCAGGTAGAAACGGAATTCCACCACCTCTTCGAGGGGCACCGCCACTGCCGCCACCTTTTCCATGGGGACGGTGATCTTTTGCCACCCTTGCAGGGAAGCGTACTCCGCAAAGGGGATTTTCACCGCGGCATTCCCCCCTTTGCCCGTTCCCCGCACCCAAGGGGAGATATTGTTCGCCTTGGAACCGGGTAGGATCTTGATCCAAAAAGATAGATACTCGGCTTCGCTCCAGTCCTGGGCCGGGAACCGGCTTCCCACATAAACCCTAGGTTGCATCCCCGGCTCATATTCCTCGGTCACTCGGTAGGAAATCTGTAGACAACTATCCCCAAAATACCCATCTTCCGCAATGGTGAGTTCATACTCCAACGGTGTCTTGTCATTACCAGCAAACCACTTTCCCAGATCCGTCAGATCCGCCACCGGCACCCCGGCCTCTGCTAAGGGGACTAATCCCAAGCAGAACACTAGCAACAGCACAAGCAACCATTGTCTCCTCATGGACACCTACCTCCTTGGAAGGATTCTTCTGTAGTAAAACGGGGAGAGGATATCCCAGGTTATTTTCCCCTTCCGTGGGCAACAGTCCCCCGATGGTATTCCGTGGGTGAACAACCAACGATCTGCCGAAACCGCCGACCGAAATAGTTCTGATCCGGATAACCCACATTGATGGCAATACTCGCGATGGGAAGATTAGTTTCTCGCAATAGGGTCTTGGCCCGCTCCATCCGGGTCCGGGCGATCTGTTCCGAAACACTGCACCCCAGTTCCCGCTTAAACAGCCGGGTAAGGTAACTGGGGTGCAGATGGACGTAGGCGGCCACCTGTTCCACCGTTATGGGTTCCATGTAGTGTTCCTCGATAAAACGTACTGCTTTGTGGATGGGATCGTCGGGACGGGGAGTGAAGTAGGCCTTGAGGGCGTTGCGGCCATGCAGTTCCACCAATTGTTTGAAGGAAATATCCAGTAAGGTACCCGCGGCGAGGAAATTGGACCGCTTCACCACGGGCAGTTGTTCGTAGAGTTTCCGGAAAACCTGCTCTTCCGCTCCGAAGTTCTGCAGCCGGGCAAACACATCCCGAAAGGTGGTCTCCCCCACCAGACGACACTGCCCGCAGAACACCGTGGCAATCAGGTCTCCGTGATACAAAACAGGAATCACCAATTCTGTCAACCCAAAGGGACAACGGTGCAAAAAGGGACCTTTGTACACCTTAGCCAGTTCCACCGCTTCTTTCATGTCACTGTTGACACATTGTTCATGGGCCGCGGGAATGCTGCGCACTGCATGGCAGAAGGCGCAATCGTGTCGGCGCATATGGGTGTCAATCGCCCATTGATGGGGATAGAAAAAGCCTTGAAGATCATAGGTACATACCCCCACAGCGGCTACCTAAGGGCCCCGCAATGAGTTTGGAGAAACCCTTTGCACTATGATAGTATTGAGTCAGGGAGGGTTTCCAAATGAAGTCACGCCAGTATTCTGATGAGTTCAAGGAGAAGATCATTCAAGAGT
>DUMW01000086.1 GCA_012839765.1 Bacillota bacterium | reverse complement strand
GAATTGATCCCTCGTCGCTACATCCTCATATCAGGAAAGCCGGCGCCAATTCACGGATAATTTGGACCTCTTGTGGGGAAACCGTTGTACCCAGCTCCTCCCCGGTGCAAGACTTGTGCGCAATAGAGGACCGGCTAGAAAACATGGTACGCGGGCTAGCTACCCATGATGGGATCCTGGTTTTCATCTGTGTTTCCAACACTTGAAAAGTGAGAAACGTGATCTACCAGGTTGGTGCTGCAGATCCCGGGGGTGTAACTATGGCGGACCCAGTTGTAAGGCCGGTTGTTTAGCGATTGGTTGCCCGAAAGGAAAATGTTTCAACAGGCCCCAGGGCTTTACAGAGGAGACTGCTTGGGTTATTGTAAATATGTATCCCCGCCTCAGTTGTTTAGTACTTGCGATAACTCTTCCGCCGGGGAGAAGCGGGTTGTTCCAAGACCGGCAAAGACTGAAACATGGGGAGGTTGCTATGGGACGGAGGCTGTTGACCAGCTTCATGCTGACCGCCCTGATTCTGGGGCTGTTGGTGGTGCAGTGGGGAGGATTGGTGTTGGCAGAGGAACGTTTGATCTATGTGCGGGATTATGGGGTCATCCCTGATGATGGTCGGGATGATGCGATGGCCCTGCGTAAGGCCATCGCGGCTGTCAAGAAGGGTTATGGAGATGTGTTAGTTTTTGAACCCGGGGTTTATACCTTGAAATACCCCAATACTTCGCAGATGATGATTGACCTCGTAAATGTAGAGGGCATCACGCTGCGGGGAGCAGTGGGGGAAGACGGGGCACCGGCGACGATCTTAGAGATCACCGCCAAGCTGAAGAATGATGTGGCCGGTTCCGAGGGACCAGGTCATATCTATATCAAGAACAGCAAGAATGTGTTGGTGGAAAACTTTATTTTGGACTACAACCCCCGCTTCAGTACCGCCGGAAAGGTGGTCGCGGTGGATCGGGCCAATGACGTGGTAGTGGTGGATATCCTACCCGGCCTGCCCCATTTCCCCGGGATGAAATGCTATTCCGCTAATGCCTGGGATTTGGAGACGAGACAGTTGCTGCCCGTGGCCGCATTGTCCATCGGGACTAGTGGGGCCCGTTTTGAAAACACCTGGCAGCCCGTCGATAACGCAGAGGGGGCCACAAGGTACAAAATCCAAGGCATGGGCTTTTCCGGTTTGGTGGAAGTGGGACAGGGTGTCTCCTGGCATTTCAATGTGAACAGTGGTTCCAATAACGTGTGGATCATGGATTCGGAGGATGTCACCTTTAGGAATGTGCACATCTACAACAGCATCCTCATGGGGGTGCTTGCGGGGTTCAACCGGAACCTTACCTTCCAAAAGGTGGAGATTCGCCCCGATGGGGATTGGTTGGCTACCGGTCCTCGGGATGGCTTTCATTTTTCCAATAACACCGGCAAGTTGGTCATGGAAGAGGTAGTGGTGAAGGGAGTGCGCTGGGATCCCATCAATATGAAGTCCTGCTTTGGAGAAGTGACGGAGATTCTAGATGCACAGACCTTCAGGTATTTCCTCCGCAGAAAGGACGTCCGGACCTTCCAAGCGGGTACCAAGGTTGTCTTTTGGGTAGGGGAGGTACCGGTGGAGCGGGAGATTGTCTCCTGTACCCTCCACAGCCAAAGTGGTCCCCATCCGGTGTATACCCTGACCCTTGCTGAGCCCCTCCCTGAGCAGGTGCGGGTAGGCTCCCTGTTTACCCCCCTGGGCTGGGTCTTCGAGGAGGGGATCATCCGCGATTCCGTGTTTGAAAGCAATTTCGGTACTGGCATCGTACTGCAGAATGAAAACATGGTCATTGAGAACAACCTTTTCCGGTACAATGCCTACGAGAATATCGGGCTTGGACCTACCAGTTTTGATGAGGGGGGGTATG
>DUMW01000085.1 GCA_012839765.1 Bacillota bacterium | reverse complement strand
CTAAAACAATGGCCGCTTTCGGGCCATCCCCGGCCGTCGGGGATACTTCTCTCTGGCAGGACGCACCTTTTCCACCACAATCAGTCTTCGAACGCCCAAGCCAAAGGGCAAATCATATTCCCTCTGCTGTTCCCGGTTCAATGCTCCACCCAACTCTTCCAACAGCAACCCTTCGTCCACGGGTTCCTCCTGGGGGCCCTTCATGATCACCAGTACGCCTCCCACCCTCAATAACGGCAGCCCCAGTTCGCACACTTCGCCCACACTGCCCACACCGCGGCATAGGACCGCACCGTAGTCTTCCCTGTGGGTCAAGGCCAGCTCCTCGGCCCGCCCGTGTACTGCCTGAATTCCCTTCAGCTGGAAATGCTGGATGACCCTTTGCAAAAAGGCCACCTTCTTACCAACACTGTCCAGCAGCACCGCCTCTTTGTCCGGAGCGTAAAGCTTAAGGGGAATCCCCGGAAAACCAGCACCACTGCCCACATCCACGAAACTATCCGTAGACTCAAACTGCGGTATAAAGGACACCGCCAAAGAATCCAGGAAATGCTTGACCGCCATCTCCCTTTCGTCAAGAATCCGCGTAAGATTGAGCCGTTGATTCGCCCCATAGACATAAAGAGCGAAGGCCGAAAACGCCTCCACCGTCTCCGGTGACAAGGGAATACCCATGGCCTCCGCGCCCAGCTTCAAATCCTCACAAAAGCGTTCTTCACTGAAACTCACGGTACTGCTCCCTTTTTCTTTTTTCCAGGTAGATCATCAGGGTATTAAGATCTGCCACCGACACACCACTGATCCGACTGGCCTGACCCAAGGACCGAGGCCGTACCTTACTCAGTTTCTCCGTGGCCTCCCGGGACAGGGCCGGCACTTTTCCATAGTCCAGATCCAGAGGGATCAAAAGCTCCTCCAACTGCCGGAACCGTTCCACTTGTCTGCGCTCCCGCTCGATATACTCCGCATACTTCACTACCACTTCCAGTTCTCTTGGATAGGGAAAAGCATCCTCCCGGCCCAAACCCGCCAAGATCGCCTGGATATCTCCATAACCCAACTCTGGACGTTTCAACAATTGGTACAAAGTCTCCCCCTGGACCAAGGGTGTGGTTCCCGCGGCCCGGAGTACCTCCTGCACAGGCGCCTGGGGCTTCACCCACAGTTCTTTCAGTTCCTCGGCCCGGGACGCGATAGTATCCCACTTGGCCCGGATAGCATCATATCTATCTTGGCTCAATAGGCCGAACTCATAGGCCTTTTGGCCCAGCCGCAGATCCGCATTGTCCTCCCGCAACCATAGCCGGTATTCCGCCCGGGAGGTCATCATCCGGTAGGGCTCTTCCGTCCCCTTGGTAACCAGATCATCCAACAACACACCAATATACCCCTCATCCCGCCCGATAACCAACGGAGCCTCTCCCCGCAGGTACCGCACCGCGTTGACACCGGCCACCAACCCCTGGACCGCGGCCTCTTCATACCCCGAAGTCCCGTTCAACTGCCCCGCAGTGAAAAGCCCAGGGATCAGCTTTGTCTCTAGGGTGATCTTGAGGTCATCGGGATAGAGGCAATCGTACTCGATAGCATAGCCCAAGCGGGTGATCTTCGCTTGCTCTAGCCCTGGCACCGAATGGACCAACTCCTCTTGGATAGCCTCGGGGAAACTGTTGGACAACCCCGCCAGATACACTTCCTCCGTATCCCATCCCTCGGGCTCCACAAACACCTGGTGTCGCCGGCGATTGGGAAAATTGAACACCCGCACCTCAATGGAAGGGCAATACCGGGGTCCAATACCCTCGATAAGCCCAGACAACAACGCGGCCTCCCCTTGGTTTTCCCGCACCAACTGGTGGGTCTGCTCGGTGGTGTAGGTCAAATAGCACATCAATTGGGGATCGGGCAGCCGCAACGGTTCAAAGGAAAAGCCCTGTTCCACCCGATGGCCCGGTTGGGGATCCATCACCTCATAGTTCAAGGTGCGTCCATCGACCCGGGGTGGTGTGCCGGTCTTAAAACGGCGCAACCGGAACCCTAGCTTCTCCAGGGATCTAGAAAGCTCACTGAAGGTTCGTTGGCCATTGGGACCACCGGGGAAATGCACTTTCCCGTAATGTAACAAGGCATTAAGATAGGTACCAGCGGTGAGTACCACCGCCCGGGCCTCCCAAAACCGTCCTGTCTGGGTCCACACACCGCACACACCTCGATCGTCCACTGCGATCTCGGTGATTACCCCTTCCCTCACCTCCAATCCCGGCTGCCGCTCCAGCACCTTAGCCATCACCCGTCGGTACATCCGTCGGTCCACCTGGGCTCGGAGGGACTGCACCGCCGGCCCCTTCGAGGTGTTCAGCCGCCGAATCTGCACCAGGGTCTTGTCCACCACCTTCGGCATGGCACCGTCAAATACGGCCAATTCCCGCACCAGCTGGCTCTTTCCCGGCCCCCCGACCGAAGGATTGCAGGGAAGCAAAGCGATACTGTCCAAATTGGCCGTGACCAAAAGCACCCGGCTACCCAGCCGGGCCGCAGCCAACGCCGCCTCACAGCCCGCATGTCCGGCTCCGATAACAATCACATCATAATTAGCCACTGCTCACCGCTCGTCCTTCCTGGTTAGTCTGCTGCCTCCGCTTAATCTCCACCAGTACCGCGGTCACGTCTGCGGTGGAGATCCCGGGCACCCGTCGGGCCTGCCCGATGGTCAGGGGCCGGACCTCCAACAGCCGTTCCCGCGCCTCATTGCCCAGACCCTTAATCTTTGTGTAATCCAAATCCTTCGGGATGGGAATACTTTCCAACTCTTCGAACCTGGCCACCTGCTCCTGCTGTCGCGCGATGTAGCCGGCATACTTCACTTCGATTTCCACCTGCCGCGCCACATCCCAACTTACCCGAGGCGTCTCAAGACAAAGATCCAACAGATCCTCGTAGCTAATCTCAGGACGCCTTAGCACATCAGCCAAGCTGACCGCCTTCTTAAGACCACCACTTCCCAATTTCTCCAGTTTCTCCACCACCTCCACAGTAGGGGTTACCTGGATTTTTTCCAACTTCCGAAGGCATCCCAAAACCTGGGCCTTTTTCTCCTGGAATCTTGCATACTCCTCCTGGGAAACCAGCCCCAGTTGGAAGCCAAGCTCCCGCAGGCGGAAATCCGCGTTATCCTGTCGCAGCAAAAGCCGGTACTCGGCCCGGGAAGTCATCATCCGGTAAGGCTCCTTGGTGCCCTTGGTCACCAAGTCATCAATCATAACGCCGATGTAGGCTTGGCTGCGGGGGATCACCACCGGCGGTAGCCCCTGCACCTGACGGGCCGCGTTGATCCCCGCCATCAACCCCAAGGCCGCGGCTTCTTCGTAGCCGGACGTACCAATGATCTGTCCCGCACAATAAAGTCCCCTGATCCGCTTACTCTCCAAGGTGGGCCACAATTCCCGGGCATCGATGTGATCGTACTCCACCGCATAGCCCGGCCGCATCACCCGCGCTTCCTGCAGACCGGGGATGGTCTTCAGGATCTTCAGCTGCACATCGAAGGGCATCGCGGTGGTCAGACCTAACAGATACAATTCCACCGTGTCCTGTCCTTCTGGTTCCACGAAGATCTGGTAATCGTATTTATCGGGAAAACGAAGCACCTTCCGGTCAATGGAGGGACAAAACCGCGGCCCTTCCCCGGAGATGGCTCCACTTTGGATAGGCGACCGGTGAAGATTCTCCCGGACCACCCGGATGGTCTCCTCGGTGGTATAGGTCAACCAACAGGGCAAGATACTTTCCCGGGGCCGTTCGGTGCTGAAGGAAAAGCGCAGGCCCGGTGTCCCTTCCTGCCTAGTCATCTGTGAAAAATCCACAGTCCTTTTATCAATCCGCGGCGGTGTAGCCGTCTGGTAACGGCTCAAACTGAAGCCCAACTTCTCCAGACTGGACGTCAACTGTGTGGCCCCGGGTTCCCCCAACCGTCCACCGGGGCTCTTCTTGTCCCCCAGCACCACCTGGCCACCCAGGAAAGTGCCGGTACAGAGGATCACCGTCTTCCCAACGAACATTCGTTCGCTGGTCACCTGCACACCCCTCACCCGGTTATCCTCCACCAACAGGTCCGTCACTTCCCCCATCACCACATCCAGGTTTTCGGTGGCATAAAGTCGACGCAGCATCTCCCGCTGATAGGCCCGTTTATCCGCTTGGGCCCGCAGGGCCCACACCGCCGGTCCTCGGCTCGTGTTCAGCAAGCGGATATTCAAAAACGTCTCATCGATAACTTTCCCCATCACACCGCCCAAAGCGTCAATCTCCCGCACCAGATGGCTTTTGGCCGCAGGCCCCCCAATGGCCGGGTTACAGGACATCTGGGCGATATGGTCTATATGCAGAGTAACAAGCAAGGTCCGACAGCCCAAGCGGGCACTGCTCAACGCCGCTTCACAGCCCCCGTGGCCGCCCCCCACGACGATCACATCATAGGTTCCCATCAGCCTCACCTACTTGCCCACACAGAATTCTTCGAACACCTGCTGAATCACGTCTTCGGCCACGTTCTCTCCGGTGATCCGACCGATGGCCTCCCCCGCGGCCCGCACATCGATGGTAACAAAATCGATGGGAAGCCCCTGCTCCAGGGTTTTTTGGGCATCCCGAAGGCGCTCCAGGCACTCCTCCAGATGGCGCCGATGGCGCAGGCGCATCACCGTCGCCTCACTACCGGCATCGATCCTCACATCCCCCAATACTTCCCTTCGGATTTGCTCCCGCAACCGGTCCAGTCCTTCACCGGTCAAGGCACTGATCTCCACGACCCGATCCGTATAACTCCCGACCATGCTCCGATCCAACCGCTGGGGCAAATCCATCTTGTTAATGATCACCACATGGGACCGCCCCGGTAGGGATTTCACCAGTTCCAATCCGTCCTCTCCCAAGGGAACAGACCCATCCAAAACACACAGTACCAACTCCGCGGCCGCAAAGGCCGCTTTGCTCCGGTCCACCCCCAGCTGCTCCACCACATCTTCCGTGGCCCGGATCCCAGCGGTATCGGCAATCCGGAGAACCAACCCTTCAATATTCACCAGTTCCTCGATTACATCCCGGGTAGTCCCCGCATAGGGCGAAACGATGGCCCTGTCATCCTGCAGCAACGCATTCAGCAAACTAGACTTACCCACATTGGGCGGACCCGCGATCACCGTATAGACCCCTTCCCGCAGGATCCTACCCTGATGGCTTCTCCGGATCAAATCCTCCACCTTAGACATACATTCAGCAACGGTCCCTGCGATCTCCTCTCGGGGTAGTTCCTCAATGTCGTCCTCGGGAAAGTCCAAAGAAGCCTCCATGTGGGCCAGGATGTCCACAAGCCTTTGCCAGATTTCCCTCAGTTCCCGGGATAGGTATCCCTGCAGTTGGTGGCTGGCGGCCTTTGCCGCCGCATCGGATTTCGCCCGGATCAGATCAATGACTGCCTCTGCCTGCACCAGATCGATCCGTCCGTTCATAAAGGCCCGCCTGGTAAACTCCCCGGGCTCCGCAAGTCTGGCCCCCCGCTGCAACAACAGGTCCAGGATCTGCTGCATCACCACCATACCGCCATGGCAATTGATCTCCACAATATCTTCGGTGGTATAGGAATGAGGTGCCTGCATGAACGACACCAAGACCTCATCCAAGACATGCCCGGTTTCATCCACTATCCGGCCATAGGTCAACCGATGGGACTCCCCGGGCCAGGGAGCCCCTCCCATCGGCTGGAATATTCCCTTGGCGATCTCCACCGCCCGGGGACCACTCATCCGGACAATCCCAATTCCGCCCTCCCCTAAGGGCGTAGAGATGGCCGCAATGGTATCCGTGGCCATAGATAACTCCCTCCAAAAAGAAGAACGCAGCCCCGAAGGCCGCGTTCGAAAAGGTTAGCTCTTCAACGATCTCCTAATTCTTGGGGACAATGATCACGCGGCGATAGGGTTCTTTCCCTTCACTAAAGGTCTCTACAGCCCGTTCATTTTGTAAAGCCAGATGGATCACCCGCCGCTCATAGGAACTCATGGGCTCCAACACTGCTTTTTTCTTCGTCCCCTTCACCTTCTTAGCCAGCCGTTGGGCCAGCTTCCGCAGCGTTTCCTCCCTGCGGGCCCGATAACCCTCGGCATCCACCACTATTCTAACCCATTCGCCCTCGCCCTTATTAGTTCCAGCACTGACGATAGCCTGGAGAGCATCCAAGGTCTGACCCCGCCGCCCGATGAGTTTTCCGATCCCCTCGCCGGTGATAGTCAAATAAACACAATCGTCTTCTACCTTCATCTCCACCCGGGCTGTGCAACCCATCTGATCCACGATGGTCTGCAGAAACTCCTGGGCGAACTTGCTCTTCTCCTCGAGGGGGTCACGCATCGTTACCCGCACCAGGGCATCTTTCCCGAATAACCCCAAGATCCCTTTGCTGCCCTCGTCCAAGACCTCGATTTCCACTAGATCTTCGGTCACTTGCCACTCGTCAAGAACCGCTTGTACGGCCTCTTCAACCGTCTTGCCGCTTCTTACCGTCGTCTTCATTCGTGGTTGCCCCCCATCCTTTCTCCTCTGCATCGAGCCGCCGTTGCACGAAATACTGTTGCACCATCCCCAAAATGGCATTCACGGTCCAGTAGACAGTCAACCCGGCAGGGAGCCCAATACTCACTGTACCAATCAAAATCGGACTAAACCAAAGCATCATGTTCGCACTGGCATCCGCCGCATCGGAAGTCCCCTTGGACGGAGTCATCATCTTCGATTGACCATAGGTGAAAACAGCTGCTAAGATGGGCAAAATGTAGAGGGGATCCGGGTTCTTGAGGTCGGGAATCCATAGAAAACTACCGGAAAATTCAAAGCTACGGAGAACACTGAACAGAATCCAAACGATCGGCAACTGTATGAGCGCGGGTAAACATCCCCCAAAGGGATTAGCCTTGTTTTCCCTATACAGCTCCATCATCTTCTTGTTAAACTCTTCGGGCTTGTCCTTATACTTTTTCTGTAATTCATTCAATTGGGGCTGCAACCGCCTTTGGATCGCCAGTCCCCGCATCTGACTTAGGTACAAGGGATAAAGAACAATCCGCAGCACGACGGTAAGAAGTACAATAGCCAGCCCCCAACTGCCCGTCCACTGATGGAAGGTAGTCAATATCCATTCAAAGCCTAGTTGTATATACCGCAAAAGGTCTCCTCCATTCCGCTCCGACGACTAATCTACAGGATCATATCCTCCTGCACTGAAAGGATGGCAACGGCAAATCCGACGGAATCCCTTAGATAAACCAACAATGACACCATAGCGACGGACCGCGATTAAACAATATTCCGAACATGTAGGATAGAACCTGCAGTGTCGGGGCAGAAGCGGAGATATCAACGTCTGATATGCCCTGATCATCCCGCACACTAGGAATCGGCAAAATTTGGTCACCCAGTTTATCTTCATCGTCTTGACGTTGCTTTCTTCCCCTTTAGGTAGCCAGCTCTGTACAAAAGATCGACGGCCGCATCGTGTAGCGTCCAGTAATCGACACCCTTCACGGCGGCCCTAGCGGAGAAAACCAGATATCCCCCATGGGTCACTTGGGGGATCAACGATCGGAGAATCTCTCTCAGTTGGCGTTTACAGCGATTGCGCACTACCGCTTTGCCGATCTTTTTACTAACAGAAAAACCAACGCGGACTACCCCATCGTCGGAATCTAAAGCGTGTAGGACTAACATTCTGTTTCGATAACTTCTCCCCGACTCAAAAACCCTTCGGTAATCCCTGGTCTTCTTTATAGCCTCGAATCTACACAACTGTTTACCCTTAAGCAGATAGCACCTTCCGTCCCTTCTGACGTCTTCTTCTCAGTACGTTCCTGCCACCGGGAGTTTGCATCCGCTGCCGAAAACCATGTCTTCTTTTGCGCCTACGTACCTTCGGCTGATACGTCCTCTTCATAACCCGTCAACTCCTATTCCTGACTGCTATTTCCATTGGCCCACACGCTGATCAAATTATAGCCTAGCCTCCTTTTCAGTGTCAAGCAAACAGCGGCTTTCACCCATTTAAACCCTTTCTATGGTTTTCCCCAGACCGTGTAAAACCTGTGGAAACTAGCCGCGATCTCGTTGCAATCTAGATTAGACTCCCTTCCCCAAAATGTCTGTTCTTGTGGATAACTTTGCGTCTCGGTCCAAAAGAAGACGTCCTAACACCGCATGGTTATCGGTTTTCCACCGATTTCCCCCAACTGTAGGGAAACTGTGGATAACTTGTGGAAAACCCCGGGCTTTTCCCCGACGGCTTTCCGGGGGAAATGTCAACACCTTGTGGATAAGTTGTGGAAAAGCGACGCGATGTCGTCCGCAAGCCCATTTTCCTCCCTTTTTTCCCCCATTTTGGGGAAAAGTGTACCTGTGAGATCCGCTTCACTACTAGTTTTACACAAGTTATCCACAACTGTGGACAAACTCCCTATTTTCCCTGGCAGGCAGGAAAGTCTCCCTCGAGAACCGAATATACCTAACTGGATAAGGAGAGGTTGTTCGGTACCGAGCGATGCTAAACCCGCATCAATACTGATTTCTTCGCCTTTTTGTGTCTATACGTGGAAAAGGTTGGAAAAGCTCTAGCCGTAAATGAAGGGCCCTGTGGAAAACTACTTGCCATAACTGGGCACCGTCGGCTATGATTAACAATACACCGCCTAGCTTCCTGAATATTACTTGGCTCGGATCTATCCGCACCGTGATTACTATATATAGAAAGGAAGTAATGGCGCATTTCTGTCTATGTCACAAGAAGCTGACCCAAAATGCGCCCAATGCCATGACAGAACGATTGCAGCAGATTTGGACAAAGGTCATCTCAAGCGTACAGGCTTCGGAAGAGGATCCCGGGGCTCGTGTGTGGTTAATGTCAGCAAAACCCCTGGGTTTCCGGGGCAATTCGCTGGTGGTACAAGTTCCCAATCGCTTTGTGCGCGATTGGATCCAGGCCAGATTCCTCAAGCGGTTGGAAGCCAATATTGAGGAGATCACTGGGCGGTCTTGGCAGATTGCCCTAGTGCTACCCGATGAATTCAAACCACCCATGGAACAGACGGAAAAGAAAGTCCAACCGGTGGAAAAAAGGCAATCGACCACCTCGGCGCAGATCCCCAAGTCCAGTAGCTTCAATCCGAAGTATACCTTCGACAACTATGTGGTGGGAGATTCAAACCGATTTGCCCATGCCGCATGTCTGGCTGTGGCTGAGGAACCGGCCAAGGCGTACAATCCCTTGTTCATTTACGGAAATGTGGGGTTGGGAAAAACCCACCTGATGCATGCCATCGGTCAGTACGCTATGGAACGCCATCGGGGCATCAAAGTGGTCTACGTTTCATCGGAGACCTTCACCAACGAGTTGATTACCGCGATCGGCTCCCGAACGATGCCGGAGTTTCGCAATAAGTACCGCCATGTGGACATTCTGCTCATCGATGACATCCAGTTTGTAGCCGGTAAAGAGAGTGTCCAAGAAGAGTTCTTCCACACCTTTAACGCGCTGTACGAGGCCAATAAACAGATTGTTATCTCCAGCGACCGGCCTCCGAAGGAGATCCCGGACATTGAAGAACGTCTCCGTTCCCGTTTCGAATGGGGATTGGGCACAGATATTCAGCCCCCGGACTACGAAACACGGGTGGCCATCCTGCAGAAGAAGCAAGCCGCAGAAAACCTTTCCATCCCCCATGAGGTCTTGCTCTATATCGCTGAACATATCGAAGGAAACATTCGGGAGTTGGAAGGAGCCTTGATCAAAATCGCGGCCTATGCCTCCTTAACCGGTCATTCAGTAGATCTGGAACTGGCCCAGGAGGCACTCAAGGACATTATCACGCCAAAGCGCGGTAAGGACATAACCATAGAAGAAATCCAAGAAGTGGTGGCCGAGTACTTCGGGATCAAGGCATCGGATCTGCGGGGCCGCAAGCGTACCCGGGCCATCGTCTTTCCTAGGCAGATCGCCATCTACTTGGCACGACAAATGACTGACGCCTCATTGCCCCGCCTTGGCGAGGCCTTCGGGGGAAGGGACCATTCCACTATCCTCCACTCCTTTGAAAAGATTAGCCAAGATATTGAGAATGATCCCGGACTGGAACGGACCATTCAGATCCTAAAAACCCGGTTGCATGGTGGCTAGATTTCCACAAAACCTGTGGAAAACCTGTGGATGAATGGTGGATAGTCCTAGACCCTCTTTTTTCCATGGGGATCCTGGGGATAAGACCGCGGGGCTGTCTACAGCTTTCCCTACAGCCCAAACTTAGGTTTATAGCCGGTTTGGGAGGGGTTATCCACTTTTAGACAGGGCCTACTACTACGACTACGACCCTATTGTCTATTTTGGCTATCGCAGGGATTCACCCCATCATATCCGGGAGTTTTCCACAAAAGCACGTAAACTAACAAAGGAGGCGAGGGGCCCACGGGGGTCCGAAGACCATGAAGATACTCTGCAGACAAGAAAACTTGCGAAATGGCGTTGATATTGTAGAACACGCGGTGGCCCCGGGGGACAGCGAAAGCCTTCCGGGCAGCGCCGGCATCCTGCTGGAAGCCAGTGATAACCAACTGATCCTTTCCGCGAGCGACCAAAAGGTAGGGATCCGCTGTGGTCTGGGTGCTATAGTAGAAGCGCCCGGGAAGTTGTTGGTGGACGGGCGGTATTTCGCCCAGGTGGTCCGCCGGCTTCCCGAAACCGATGTGACTTTAGAGATGCTCCCTGAGGAGAATGTGGTTTTACTCCGGGCTGGCAATGTGCGTCTTAAGTTGCAGGTATTGAACGTAGGTGAATTTCCCGGTGTCCAATTGCCCGCCGGCGCCCCAGATTTCGTCACCTCAGCCCATGACCTACAGGACATGATCAGACATACGTTGATCAGTGTAGGTCCCCAGGAAGATCGTCGGCCATTCATCTCCGGTATCTTGATGGAATATGAAGCCGGAACCTTGAATTTGGTCTCCACCGATGGTAACCGTT
Source organism: Bacillota bacterium (assembly GCA_012839765.1). NCBI lineage: Bacteria > Bacillati > Bacillota > Bacillota bacterium. The sequence continues at coordinate 27,683 of DUMW01000085.1, read as the reverse complement.
TGGCGGTCTGTACCAAGGAAGTGGTTTCCGCCGGTGAAGAGGAAGAGGAGGTCGCCGGGGATAGCTTCGAAACGGGACTTTTTGACTCCGATTTGGACATGGCCCTTCCGGAGCGGTTGCGCGCGGTGGTGCCAGGGCGGACCATGAACCTAGTCTCCCGTATCCTTGGGGGACTGGGGGAAAAGAGCAAGGTTAACTGCAAGATTGGACAGAATACTATTACTTTCTGGAATGAAAGTATGGTGATCACCGCGCGGTTGATCGAGGGGGATTACCCCGATTACACCCGTTTCACCGACAACTTGCACAACTATGCCCTAACCCTGTCGAGGGTGGAGCTTTTGGCGGCCAGTGATCGGGCGGGGATCATGACCAAAAAGGGTAGTGCCGTGATGTTCCTCACCGCGGAGGGGAATCGGTTGTTGGTGAGCAGTCGGGAGCCTGAGTTGGGGCATATCGATGAAGAACTCATCTTGCCTGATACGGTAGAGAACTTGACCCGCCCCAGTGTTGATGATGAGACCACGGGCTTCTCTGGTGAATCCAGAACTGTGACCCGGCTGTTTGGCGCTTATCAGGCACGGTTTTTCATCGATGCTCTGCGGGTGATGCACACGGAGGAAGTGGTGCTGGAACTGGCCGAAAGCAATGGACCGGCCCTTCTGAAGTCTCCCGATAGCAATTTCTTCTTGTATCTGGTAATGCCGGTGAAAACTAGTGAAGGGGAAATCTAGCTTGCAAGAAGTGGAAATCTACACCGAGACGATTCCCTTGCAGGGTCTGTTGAAATGGGCCTTCGGTCTGAGTGGTGGCATGGCCAAGCAGCTGATCCAGGAGGGCCAAGTGATGGTAAATGGGCAAAGGGAGTCAAGGCGGAGTAAACAGATCGTCCCCGGTGATGTGGTGGAGGTGGCCGGGGTGGGTCAGATTAAAGTCGTGCGACAAGATGGAGGATGATGCGGCTTTTGCGGTTAGATCGGTTGCAGATCCGGGGATTCCGGAATATTGAGGAGATCGTCTATGAACCGGGGCCGGGGTTAAATGTCTTTGTGGGGAACAATGGACAGGGTAAGACCAATCTCCTGGAGGCGGTCTATTATCTTTCCACCGCCTCTTCTCAACGGGCGTACCGGGAAGAGGAGTTGATTAACTGGCACAGGGAGGAGGCTTCCCTAGAAGGGGAGGTTGCTTACAGTCAGACCAGCATCCGGATCCGGATGAGTCTGGTCCGGGGGCGCAGAAAACAGATTTGGGTGGGTGCCAAGCGGTTATCCAGTGCCTTCGATGTCTTTGGGAGGTTGTCGGCGGTACTTTTTTCACCCGATGATCTGAACCTGGTAAAAGGCTCTCCCGCCGGGCGCCGGCGTTATTTAGATTTGCAGTTGTCTTTGGTGAACAAGTATTATCGTCATCAATTGCAGAAGTATAACAAAGTGTTGGCCCAACGGAACCTGGCTTTGAAGCATGGCCAACTGGAGCAACTGGAACTGTGGGATCATCAGTTGGTGGTGATCGGCACGGAGATTATGCAAAGGCGTATGGAAGCGGTGGAGCAGATCAGCCGGTTGGCCGGCGCAGCTCAACTGTCCATTGCTGCCGATGAAAAGCTGGAGATTGTCTATCTACCCTTTTTCTTGAGGGACCAAAGGGAGTATATGATCGCCCACGGGGCCGGGAAGGTGCCCTATACCAAAGACAGGATCCAGGGCATTTTTATGAATCAATTGCGGGAAAAGCAATGGGAGGAACGAAGGCAAAAAAGTAGTCTCGTCGGTCCCCAGCGGGATGATCTAATCTTCGTGCTTAACGGCAAAGACGCTAGAGTCTACGCCTCCCAGGGGCAGCAACGGACAGCGGTGCTGGCGAGCAAACTAGCGGAGTTGGACTACGTGGCCCAGGCCAGGGGAGAGCGACCCCTCTTGCTTTTGGATGATGTTTTGAGCGAATTGGATCAACAGCGCTGTGAGCGTTTTTTGACCTATATCAGCCAGGACACGCAGATCTTTTTGACCACCACCGATCTTGGTACAATTGATCGCACCAGTCTCCAGGGGGCGCGGGTTAGCCATATTCGTCAGGGAAGATTGGAACAAGTGGAGAAGTTATAGCAGGAGGTTTAAACGTAGTGTACTTACACATTGGTCGAGATGTCACCGTTCCGGTGAAGAAGATAGTTGCCTTGATTGGCATTCAAGACCCGGTGAATTACCGAGCGAATCACCAGTTCATTGATACAGCCCGGGAAGAAGGTTTTGTGGTTCATCTAGGGTCGAAACCCCGTACGTTGGTCCTGTTGGACCAGGAGGTCTATGTGTCGCCTATTAGCGTGGCCACCTTGAAGCGGAGGCTGCAGTCGATAAACAGCACACCCCAGTTAACTTTAAGTGCACCGAGTGACAAACCGTAAAGTATAGACTAACCGAAGGTTAAGTTGACAGCCACCTGTTGTTATACTAGAATCTTAGTGGTTGTGAGAAAGTCGTGTATTTCAAGGCATTGAGTGCCAAAATGCCTGTCTTTTTGCGAATAGTAGTTTGGCAGTGGAGGCAATGTGAAGATGGGTTTTGATAGGCCAGAGGCAGTCTATGAAGCTGAACAGATCCAGGTCTTAGAGGGTCTAGAGGCGGTGCGCAAACGTCCTGGAATGTACATCGGTAGCACCGATGAGAAGGGACTCATGCAGCTTTTTTACGAAGTCATCGACAACAGTATCGATGAAGCCATGGCGGGATTCTGTGACCTTATCCGCGTGGAGATCGATAGCGATGGCTTTTTGACGGTGATTGACAATGGCCGGGGGATCCCTGTGGCCATTCACCCCCAGATGAAGCGACCGACGGTGGAAGTAGTGCTAACGGTGCTGCATGCCGGGGGTAAATTCGGACAAGAAGGTTCGGCCTATCGATTTTCTGGTGGACTCCACGGCGTGGGGGTTTCGGTAGTCAATGCCCTCAGTGAAATGCTGGAGGTGGTCATCGAGCGCGATGGCAAGAAATACCGCCAGCGTTTTCAGCGGGGCGCTCCCGTCTCAGAACTAGAAGTCTTGGGTGATTCGGATAAAACGGGCACGACCATTAAGTTCAAGCCTGATGCCACCATCTTTGAGACTACACGTTTTGACATAGATACCATTGTCAGTCGTGTCCGGGAATTGGCTTTCCTGAATAGGGGCCTGCGAATCGAGGTGGCGGACCAAAAGTCTGGACGGGAGTATTTCTTCAAGTACGATGGCGGAATTATCTCCTTTGTGCAGCAACTAAACAAAACCAAGGATCCTCTTCACGAGGATGTCATCTACTTCGAACATAGCACCGATGATCTGGAACTGGCGGTGGCGCTGCAGTACACCAATGGCTACACCGAGAGTATTTACAGCTTTGTGAACAATATTCACACCCATGACGGTGGGACCCATCTCAGTGGGTTCCGATCGGGACTGACCCGCACCATCAATGATTACGCCCGCAGGATGAATCTGCTGCGGGAGAAGGAAGAAAACCTCAGTGGCGAGGATGTGCGGGAAGGATGTACTGCGGTTATCAGTGTCCGGCTGCCGGAGCCCCAGTTTGAGGGCCAGACCAAGGGCAAGTTGGGTAACTCCGAGGTGCGGGGTATTGTGGAATCCGTGGTAAGCGATAAGCTGGCCATTTACCTGGAGGAACATCCCCAACAGGCCAGGCAAATTGTGGAAAAGGCTTTGGCGGCGGCCCGGGCCCGGCAAGCGGCCCGCAAGGCCCGGGAGTTGACCCGACGTAAAAATGCCCTGGAGGTGAGCAACCTGCCGGGCAAGCTTGCCGACTGTACCTCCACTAACCCCGAAGAGTGCGAGTTGTACATCGTGGAGGGTGATTCCGCGGGAGGTACGGCCAAACAGGGACGGGAACGTCACTTCCAGGCGATCATGCCTTTACGGGGGAAGATCCTCAACGTGGAAAAGGCCCGGATGGACCGGATCCTCGCCAATGAAGAGATTCGTTCTATGATTACCGCGATCGGTGCCGGCGTAGGGGAAGAATTTGATCTGGAGAAACTGCGTTACAAGAAGATTATCCTGATGACAGACGCGGACGTGGATGGTGCCCATATTCGGACTTTGCTCTTAACATTCTTCTATCGGTTCATGCGGCCTTTAATCACCAATGGGCATGTGTATGTGGCGTTGCCGCCCCTCTACTGCGTGCGTAAGGGAAAAAGCCAGGAGCATTACCTGTACTCCAATGAGGAGCTAAACGAGATCCTGGAGCGGATTGGCCGCGATGGGGTGGAGATCCAGCGCTACAAGGGTCTTGGAGAAATGAATGCAGAACAGCTTTGGCACACCACAATGAACCCGGAGACCAGAACCATTGTGCAACTGCAGTTGGAGGATGCGGTGGCCGCCGATGAGATCTTTACTACGCTTATGGGTGAGAAAGTAGAACCGCGCCGGGAATTCATTCAGGAGCATGCTAAAGAAGTGGAGAACTTGGATGTTTAGCCGGGTGTTTTTTGGTAGGGAGTGGAGTAGCTGATGGCATTAGATTTTGAAGGTGGCCGCGTCATTCGGCGGGAATTGGAATATGAGATGAGGCGTTCCTATCTCGATTACGCCATGAGCGTGATCGTGGATCGAGCCCTTCCTGATGTGCGAGACGGCTTAAAGCCAGTGCAACGACGCATCCTCTATTCGATGAGCGAACTGAACCTGGCCTACAATCGGCCCTATAAAAAGTCGGCCCGTATTGTAGGTGAAGTCATGGGTAAATACCATCCCCACGGGGACAGTGCCATCTATGATGCCATGGTGCGCATGGCCCAGGATTTTTCCTATCGGGAGCCGTTGGTGGATGGGCATGGTAACTTTGGTTCGGTGGACGGCGATCCTCCGGCAGCCATGCGTTATACCGAGGCCCGGCTTTCCCGTCTGGCCGGGGAGATGCTGCGGGATATTGACCAGGACACCGTGGATTTTGGGCCTAACTTCGACGAGAGTTTGCAGCAGCCCATGACTTTGCCGGCGCGCTTTCCCAATCTCTTGGTCAATGGAGCTGAGGGTATTGCGGTGGGCATGGCCACGAAGATCCCTCCCCACAATTTGGGGGAATGTATCGATGCTTTGGCCTATCTAATTGAACACCCGGGCGCCACCGTTGATGAGTTGATGCAGTTCATTAAGGGTCCGGATTTTCCAACGGGAGGAATCATCCTCGGTACCCAGGGGATTCGGGAGGCCTATACCACCGGCCGGGGCAGGATTAAGGTTCGGGCGAAGACAAGGATCGAGCCTATGTCCGGGGGGCGTCACCGGATCGTCGTGGAAGAGATTCCCTATCAGGTGAATAAGGCGGCTTTGGTGGAAAAGATTGCCACCTTGGTTCGGGAGAAGAAGGTAGAGGGGATCTCTGCATTGCGGGACGAGTCGGACCGCAGCGGTATGCGCATTGTCATTGAGGTGAAGCGGGATGCCAGTCCCAATGTGGTCTTGAACCTCTTGTTTAAGCATACACCTTTGGAAGACACCTTTGGTGCCATCATGCTGGCTTTGGTGGATGATGAACCCCGGGTGCTTAACCTGAAGCAGATGTTGTGGCATTATCTGGAGTACCAGAAGGAAGTAGTGACCCGTCGTACCCGGTTCCAGCTGAGGAAAGCCGAGGAACGTATCCACATCGTCGAAGGATTGCGGATCGCACTGTTGCATATTGACGAAGTGATCAAAGTAATCCGGGAGTCTGAGAACGACGTTATCGCTAAGAATGAGTTGATACAAAGATTTGACATGACCGAAACCCAGGCCGTAGCCATTTTGGACATGCGGCTGCGCCGCCTGACCGGTCTTGAGCAGATTAAGATTGAGCAGGAACACAAAGAGTTGACCGAGCGGATTGCGGATCTGAAGGACATCCTCGCTTCGGAGGCAAGGGTGGCCCAGATCGTGAAAGATGAGCTATTGGAGATCAAGGAAAAATACAATTCACCCCGGCGGACGAAGATCGATCATGATCCCGGCGAGTTCGAAATTGAAGACCTGATTACCAAGGAAGACGTGGTCATTACTATGACCCATTATGGGTATGTCAAGCGCTTGCCATTGTCCAGTTACAGGGCCCAGCGCCGGGGCGGCAAGGGTGTGGTGGCCCTGAACACCCGGGAAGAGGATTTCGTGGAACATCTGTTCATCACCGACACCCACTCCTACGTGCTGTTTTTCAGTAATCGGGGACAGGTGTATCGCCTAAAGGCCCACGAGATCCCCGAGGCCGGACGGACAGCCCGGGGTACGGCGATTGTAAACCTATTGCCCCTGTCGTCAGGGGAAACCATCAAAGCTGTCCACCCCGTGGCTACCTTTGACGAAGACCACTATCTGGTCATGATTACCAAGAATGGGCAGATTAAAAAGACGGTGTTAAGCGAATATGATTCTTCACGCAATTCTGGATTGGTGGGGATTAACCTTCGGGATGGGGATGAACTAGCTGGGGTATTCCTCACCGATGGGCATCAGGAATTTGGGATCGTGACCTATCTGGGCCAAGCCATCCGTTTCCCCGAAAAGGAAGTGCGGCCCATGGGCCGGGCTACCGCCGGTGTTAAGGGTATTGATCTGCGGCCAGGGGACTTCGTGGTCGCGGGAGGGATTATCATCGAAGAGGGTGACCTGTTGGTGGTGACCCAACAGGGATACGGCAAGCGCACACCCCTTGCGGAATACCGGGTCACTTCTCGGGGTGGAAAAGGGATTAGGACCGCCCACATTACAAACAAAACCGGACCCGTCGTTGGTGCCCGGGTGGTGGTCGAGGATCATGAGGTCATGATGATTAGTTCCGAGGGGATCATGATCCGGATGAAGGTAGCAGATATTCCTCGTCAAGGTAGGAGTACCCAAGGGGTGCGGCTGATGCGCCTCCAAGACAATGATCAGGTGGTGGCGGTGGCATTGGTGGCCGAAAAAGATGATGACGAAGATGATGGCCGCACGGTGCAAAATGAGGAGATTCCCTTCTAATTCAGGGACAAGAGGAGAGATTACCATGAGTGTGCAGAGGAAAATCATCGAGTTAGCCCAGGAGATTCAAGACACGGAGGAATTCAAGAAATTCCAAAGTGCGAAGGAACAACTGGAGCAGCGGGAAGCGGCCAAACACATGTTGAGCGATTTCTCTCGCTTCCAAAGGGAACTGATGGAAAAAGAAGAACGTGGTGAGGAGATTACTCCCGAAGAGGAAGCACAGATGGCTGAACGTTTCCAGATTCTTATGATGAACCCCTATGTGCGGAACTTTGTTCAGGCCCAGTACCAGGTGATGGAACTTCTGATCCAGGTACAGGAGGGGTTGGTTAATCACCTGGGTCTTGTAGAGAAACCATCGGAAGAGGCTCCGGAAGAAAAGGAGACCAAGCAGGACAGCAAGGTGATCCCCTTGAAAAAGCCCAAACTTTGGACTCCGAACGATTAACTGGTTGCACCCCAAAAAATCAGGAGGACTCCTAGGGCGATGATTAACAGTTTCTGAAGGGGAAGCTCACTGGAAAGGGCCCTTAGGGCCAATGCGTTCGTGATGATTAACACCACTGGTCCCACAAAGCCCAAGAACGCGTTGATCTTTAGGGCACTGGTGATCTTCCCTGAGCGCCACATCAGGATGGCTGCTATTAGTTCAAGGCTTCCGGTAAGCAGCCGGCACAGCACCATCATGTAGATTGTTGTTGGTAATTGTCGTTTCATGTTCGTCGGCTCCTGGTCCTAATCTATTACGGATTCATATGTCAGGATGCAGAGATTTAGACCGGAATTCCGCCACTGTATGAATCTGTGTCTGTGAACGACTTAGAAACGTCCGAGATAGGAACAATGCCTCCATATCAGGACGCAAGACAGCAGGGAGCTTTCCAGTGATGAAGGAACAGCCAAATATTGTTCTCATCATGACGGATCAGCAAGGGGCGGATTTTTTCAAGAGCGAGGGTTTTCCCCTAGACACCATGCCTTTTCTGGAATCCCTTAACGCCCGGGGAGTACGTTTTACAAGGGCCTATACCCCCATGCCCACCTGTGGTCCGGCCCGTACGAGCCTCTTTACCGGGCGATTTCCCAAGGCAACCCGGGTCCGCACCAACTGGACCCTGCATGAAGCCTACTACGGCAAAGATCTCATTGGTGTATTACGCAGCCATGGTTATTCTATTTACCTCTCGGGCAAGAACCACAGTTGCCTTCTGCCCGAGGATTTTGATTTCTATTCATCATACATGCATACCACCGGTGGCCGGCCGCAATACAAAACAGAACAACAAAGAGCCTTTGAAACTTGGCTGGAAAACCTTCACCACCGGGTAAGCACGGAACCCACACCTTTTTCCTTAGGGTGCCAGTTTCCTGTCCGGATTGTGGACGATGCCATCGAGTGTTTGAAACAGAGCCATTCTCCCTTCTTTTTGTGGTTGAGTTTTCCGGAACCCCACAACCCTTATCAAGTGCCCGAACCGTACTTCAGTCTCTTTCCGGAGGAAGCAATTCCCCGCGCCGGATTGGACCGGAAGGTGCTTGGAATAAGGGTCCCCACTGGCGGTGGTTGCGTCGCTTGATCGAAGAGAAGATTCCGGGTTACGATGACCTTTGGCGCCGGTACCGTGCCAACTACTGCGGTATGCTTCAGTTGATCGATGATCAGTTGCAGCGTTTTGTGACTTATCTCCAAGAGGCGAACCTGTTGGAAAACACCATTGTCATCTTCTGCGCGGACCACGGTGATTACGCCGCCGATTACGGACTGCAACGGAAGGGTGTTGGACTACCCGAATGCCTGGTGCGTGTACCGCTGTTGATAATGGGGCCCGGAATCCTACAAGGTCTGCGGGTGACCGAGGAGTTTGTCTCTCTGGTGGATCTGATGCCGACCCTTTGTGCAGCGGTGGGGGCTGAGATTCCTTACGGTGTGCAAGGCCGGAGTTTGTGGCCCTTGCTGACCGGTCAGCCCTATCCCAAGGAGGAGTTCCTAAGTGTTTACTGTGAGCTCGGTTTTGGTGGTTGGCCCTATGGGGAGCATGAGCGACCGAAGCTGCATTTTTCCTCTGCGGGGGACGAATACGATGAGTTAAACAGCGTCACCCAAAGCGGCAATTTGAAGATGATCCGTAAGGGAGACTGGAAGCTGCTTTATGATGTGATCGGTAGCGGAGAACGGTACAATATCGTGGAAGATCCCGCGGAGTTGAGGAATGTATACGGGGATCCGGACTATGGCGAAATCAAGATGGAGCTACTGGAGGAATTGCTGTGCTGGACCATTCGTACCGAAGACGATCTGTCCCGGGGCAAATATGTACCGAAAGAGGCGCCGAACAACTGGCATAGGGCTATGGAGCACCAATAGTAAGTAGTCTGCGGCGCCAGTAAGATGAGCTTTATTGGTGGGAACGGATCGGTTATTCTTTTGTCCCTGCATGACTACCTCTAGTCTTGACGGCCAAAAAGACATTCCTGATTGGGACAAGGTCTGGTCAATATATGGGCTAACCAAGGTTCTGTCAATGAGGCCACCCTGGCTTTTCGCTTGTTTCCCCCGTTTGTTGTTCTAATTCGCAGCATTAGGCTTTGCCGAGCTAGGCCAGGTTCTTGATCAACAAGGGAACCCCGTAGTAAAATGTAAGTAACTTTGAACGAAAGTTGGAAAAAGACATATTGATCCGTAGGTCGCATCTGTAAGTAAGTTCTTACTTTGATGGAAACGGTGGTTACATAAACCTGGAATACTAATCAAGATATATCAAAGATTGTTAGAAGTCCCTGACGAGCTTGGCTAGTCCAGGTGGCTTTGGGTACTCCGTGTAGTCTGCAATGACACGGAAATTGCATTTTGTCTACGGATATTCGCTTTGGGAGAACACCGCGGGTTTTCCTTCGATCCAAAGGGGGAGGCGGCAGAAATTGGGTATCGTATTAGCAACTATGTCATTGGTCTGTGTATTGATCAATCCGTACGTTGTGCTGGAGGCGGCTACGCTTCATAGTAGTTATCAAGAGGCTGTGGTTCGGGTCGTCTATCCTGATACAGAGGAGGAACTGCTCCCTGACTTGACTGGGATCCTGTATGCCCCGGTAAACTGGGCAGACCCTAGTGATGAGGGTTACCACGCTCTGTTTTACTCCAATCCACTAATTCCCTTGGCGCCAGATCCTGATCTGCTGAAAGCAGCCGATGGACGGTATTACCTTTACCCTACCGGGGGAAGTGGCTTTGATGTTTATGTCTCCGACGATCTGGTACACTGGACCCGCGGCGGCCGTGCCCTAGCGCCGGAGAACGTGGCCTGGGGAGGTAGCCGCAACTTTTGGGCTCCTGGTCCACTGGAGTACCAAGACCACTATTTTCTCTTCTACTCCGCGGAAGGACCTGACGGTTTGAAGCGCATTTCCGTTGCGATAAGCGAAAGTCCTTTGGGACCCTTTAAAGATCCGTTGACTGAACCCCTATTTAACTTCTCCTACGAAACCATCGACCCTCAGGTGTTCGTTGATGCTGGTCACATCTACCTGTACTACGTCCGACCGGGCTATTGGACAGGCAATTTCCATGCCAACGCAATTTTCGGTGTCAAATTGAGTCCGGATCTGTTTACCAGCCTCATCAAGGGTGAACCCGTCGATCGGTCCACCATGTTTGAGACGGCACCAAGGCTTTTGCTTAAGCCTGATCAGCCCTGGGAATTCGACAAAGGTTTCATCAACGAGGCTCCCTTTGTCCTGAAACACGCTGGGAAATATTACATGATGTACTCGGCTAACTGGTTTGATGTACGCAGCTATGGGGTGGGCTATGCTGTTTCCACGGATCCCTTGGGACCCTTCATCAAGGCTCCGGAAAACCCTGTTCTTTCGGCGAATATCCCCGGTGTCTCCGGCCCTGGCCATAATGCCGTGGTTTCTTCACCCGATGGCACTGAGCTTTTCGTCGTATACCACACCCATATGGACTTGGACGCACCCGGCGGGCGGCGCCAGGTGGCCATTGATCGGATGGAGTTTCGTCCCGATGGAACCTTGTTCGTCGATGGTCCTTCCATTGCTCCTAGACCAGTACCCGCGGGAAAGACACTATGGCGCGATATTGCCCAGGATGCGGAAGCAGAACGGAAGGACCATGGGCTAATCCTGTTCTGGGAAAAGCCTCAACTCATTGTCAGTATTCTGTTGCATAATTACTCCCGAGATCCCAAGGCCCGGTGGCAGCTCTTGCTAGATGACGGTACTTTAATCGGTGAAGTGGAAGCCGATCCGGAACCGGGTTCTTCTGTAGTTATTCCTGTGCCCAGGACGGTGACCCCAGGGATCCGGGTTTTGGGACCCGAGACGAGGGTGTCTGCCATGGGCTTACCGGTGGTGGCAAATCTGAACATTAGTCTGAACGGAACTCCCCTCTATGAGGGGGCCGATTGGCCCTTTGATTTCCCATCCTATCGGGACTATTTGAAGTTGGGGGAAAACACTTTAGTGGTGGATATGGTGAATCGAAGGGGAAAGCAACAGCAGTATAAAACCACCTTTTTCCATGTGCCCGTCTCCCTAGCCCTGGTAGCCGAGGAAGAAACATCGGCCTTTGTGCGGGGTGAGATCACCCTGACTTTGGGGACTGCCTTTCTGGGCCAAGAGTTGACGGAAGTGTATCTACGGTTGGACCCGATCCTGGAGGGAGTGGCGGAACCCGGAGCGTTGGTGTTCGTCGGGGATGCCTGCCCCAAAGCAATTACCCTGGATACCACTAAGTTTTCTGACGGGACCTATGATCTGGTGGCCGGGGTGCTCAAGACCGACGGAACAGTCCATGAGGACAGGTTGCGTCTGGTTATCGACAATTGGATCTTCCTTGAGGATGAGATGCTTGCGCCCCAGGATCTGGGGTTCTTTGGAGTCCGGAAACGTCTAAAAACCGAGGCCGAGTCCCTGGGCTGGGTCTTTGTAGAGGATGATCCGGAACGTTGGTTCGGGGATCCTAATCGGATCCATCCCAGTGGAACAGGGGAGGAGTATCTGATCTGGCATCTGCCAAACCTCCAGGGCTTTGCTTTCACCCTGTATGCTCCGGATCCCGATGTCATCGGGCGCTTTTTGGAGATCGCCGTATCCCGAGACCAAAGGCACTGGACGCTAGTGCCTTACACGGTGGACCCCGTGGAGAAATCCGCTGATGGGCTATGGAAGCTCGAGGTCTGTGGGGGGGTGCCTTCCGCTGGTATCCCTTGGGACTATGTTCGGCTTACTTTACGGGAGACTGGCCTAACGCCGCAGGCGGTACAACTGGGATATGCCCGCATTCAGGCGCCAAAGATCAGCAACACCGATTGATTTCTTCAAGGTGCCGAAGACCCATGATCTGGGAGGCTGTAGAGATGAAGTCTTATCTAGGAATTTTGGTTTCTATGTGGATTGTCTTCATAGGGACGGTGACCGTGGCCGCAGCGATTGTCCCTTTGGATGATATCGAACACTGGGCAGACTTGGCTACCCAGGCTTTGATTGATCAGTACTGGGCCGGTTCCAACAGTCCCTTCCGGGGGTTTGGGTGGGGAAATGCCCAGGCTTGGGATGCCCTTATGGATGCGGTGGAGCGGACAGGAGGCACGGCATCGCCCTACTACCCCTACATTGACGAGCTTTTCCGCCGGCAAAACGCCATCAACCCCACCTTCATCAATGAATTCAACGATGATATGGCCTGGTGGGCCCTGGCCTCCCTGCGGGCATACCGAATTTCCGGTGATACTAAGTATCTGAACCGGGCTCTTTTGCTGTGGAATACGATTCTGCGTAGCTGGGATGAGGAATTGGGTGGGGGTATCTGGTGGCGTAACGACCAAAAGGGCGCGAAGAATGCCTGTATCAATTGTCCTGCCTCTATTCTTGCTTCGAAGTTGTACCAGATTACCGGTGAAGAACAATACCTAGAGTGGGCCATGAAGTTATACCACTGGGTGAAGGAGAATCTGGCTCCCACGGGACTGGTGTGGGATAACAAGAACCGCAGCGGGAATATCTGGGAGGCAACCTTTACCTATAACCAGGGAACATATATCGGGGCTGCGGTGGAACTTTACAAGAACACCGGTGATCCCCAATATCTGGCCGACGCCCGGCGTACTGCCCAGCTGACCATGTCCCGACTTACCGACCAAAGGGGCATCCTCAAAGACGAGGGGCAAGGTGATGGGGGCGGCTTTAAGGGAATCTGTGTCCGATACTTCGTCTCCCTGATTGAGGTGGATCCGGAACCGGAAGTCTATATAGATTTCCTGGTCAAGAACGCGGTCAGCGTGGGAGAGAATGCCTTCAACCAGCTTAATCTCATCGGTCCGAATTGGACGAAACCTGAGACGGGCCCGGTACAGCTGCTTACCCATGTTTCTGGTGTGATGTTGCTGAACCTCACCGCCCGTGTCTTGGCGGAGGAGGCGGCCTGTGGGATCACCATTCTTACCCCGGCATGGGGGGCCAACGTTATGGTTGATGAGCCCATCCAATTCCAGCTATCCGCAGATTTAGACGTCGAGGAGCTGGTGGTACTGGAAAATGAGGTAGAGGTCTATCGGGGACCTGTGCCCCTGGAGCCACTTTATCTTTCCCTTCCCATCGGGGAAGAGGGGGAGGAGAGGAAGATTACGGTGCGGGCTATTGACAGCAGTGGGGAAGTGCGTCAACGCTCCACCCGTTGTCGGGTGTATCGTCTGTGCCTGGACTTGCCCGAGACAGAGCAGGGGCCGGTCCAAGGAGAGCTGTCGCTGGGCTTGGCCGCGGCCTTCCCTAGGGACAGTGTGGCCCAGTTTCAACTAATTCTTTTGGGTATTGGGGAAGGACTTGCCGATAGGCGTGAAATCCTGTTTGCAGGAGAACAGCTGCCCCCGGAATTTGTCTTGGAAACCATGCTCTATCCCGATGGGGCATACGATTTGATGTTGGTGGCCCTTGATGGGGATCACCAACCTATCTCCCAATTGACTCGCCGTCTCCTGATCCAAAACTGGGAGATCCTACAGGAGGCCTTCCGTTCTCCCGTGGATTTCTTCGGCATCAAAATGGATACCCTTTTGGCGAAGGAACGTTCCGCTGGTTGGGTGTTTAGACAGGATACTCCGGAAGAATTCTACGGTGATGCCCATCGTATCGAGGCAGTGGGGAGTGGGGAAGAGTACCTGATCTGGTACTACCCGGGTCTGAGCAGGTTTGTACTTACGGTCTATGCTCAAGACGAAAGCCTGTTAGATGCTTTGGAGATTTATACCTTCTCCGGTTCCCAACAGTGGCAGTTGATGGACCGGTTTGAGCTGACTATCCAGGGACAAGGCTCTCCCTGGCAACGGTACCAACTGACAGGCGAACTGGCGGGGGGTGCAGATCATCTGGTAATCGTGGTACAAAACGTTCCCGGAAAGACACCGCCGCAATTGGGGGATCTGGTGCTGATGCGGCCGGCCGGAGCAGCCCAGTAGAGGGGAGGCGGCCTTTTCGAGGGTCAGGCTAAACTGTGTTCATGTTCAAGAAAGACTTGTAATCTGGAGGTAAATGGGTTACCGTCTGGGACGCCCCTTGCCGATGTGTTTTGCAGAGAAGGGCTGGTCTGCTGGGAGGCTGGTCCTTTTTATCTGGGCAGGGAGAATAAGATTTTTGGTCGGTTTTTGTGTTCAGGCAGGAATCCCCCTTGGAAGGGAGAATAATAGTTAACATAGTTTTAGCTTAGCATAGCGTAGAGGAGATGAGCAGAGATGAGTCGAACGAAGATCCTGCTAAAAGAGTCGGAGATGCCCAAGAAATGGTACAATATCATGGCGGATATGCCTAATCTGCCGAAGCCGCCATTGAGCCCCAGTACCAAACAGCCCATCACACCGGAAGAACTAGCTCCCATTTTCCCTGAAAGTTTGATCGAGCAGGAAATGAGCACCCAGCGTTGGATCGAAATCCCCGAAGAGGTGTTAGAGATCTATTCCCTGTGGAGACCTTCTCCCTTGTACCGGGCCCATCGGTTGGAAGCAGCCCTGAAAACTCCGGCAAAGATCTACTACAAGAACGAAGGGGTAAGTCCCGCTGGTTCTCATAAACCCAACACCGCTATTCCCCAGGCCTATTTCAACAAACGGGAGGGCGTGAAGCGGCTTGCCACCGAGACCGGTGCTGGACAGTGGGGAAGTGCCCTCAGTCTGGCTTGCTCCTATTTTGACATGGAGTGCAAGGTGTACATGGTGCGGGTCAGTTACGAGCAAAAGCCCTATCGGCGGTCCATGATGAGATTGTGGGGGGCCGAAGTGGTGCCCAGTCCCAGTCCCCATACCAACGCGGGCCGGAGGATCTTGGAGAAGGATCCCGATTCCCTGGGAAGCCTTGGAATTGCCATCAGTGAAGCGGTGGAGGATGCCGTGGGAAGAGAGGATACCAAGTATGCCCTAGGCAGTGTCTTGAACCACGTCCTCTTGCATCAGACCGTTATTGGTTTGGAGGCCAAGGAGCAATTGGCCAAGGTTGGGGATTATCCCGATGTGGTGGTGGGCTGCCACGGTGGCGGCAGTAATTTCGCGGGCATTGCATTTCCCTTCCTGATGGATGTCTTGTCTGGTGATCGCAAGGTTCGCACGGTGGCCGTGGAGCCCGAGGCTTGTCCCTCGTTGACCAAGGGGCGCTTTGCCTATGACTACGGTGATACCGCCCAGTTGACACCCATCGCCTCCATGTATACCTTGGGCCATGAATTTGTACCCGCCGGCATCCACGCGGGTGGCTTGCGTTACCATGGCGCGGCACCCTTGGTCAGTCAACTGTATGCCGATAAATTCATTGAGGCTAAGGCTTTGGGCCAGGTGGGCGTTTTTGAAGCGGCTCGGCTCTTTGCCCAAACCGAAGGGATTGTGCCGGCACCGGAATCTGCCCATGCCATCAAAGGGGCCATCGATGAGGCCCTGCGCTGTAAGGAAGAGGGCAAAGAAGAAACCATCCTCTTCTGCCTGAGCGGTAATGGATATCTGGATATGGCGGCGTATGACGCCTTCTTGGCGGGGCAATTGCAGGATTACGAATATCCTGATCACCTCCTAGAGGAATCCTTCGCCAAGTTGCCCAAAGTATGACAACCGGCAGGGTTAAACCCTGCCGGAAACCTCAAAATCTCTGACATTTAGACCTCTCCCCTCGGGCTGAGCCCATTGGTTTCGCCTACGTCTCAGAATCCCAGTTGATTTTGTCGATGTGTTGGAGGCCCCTTGCCTGTGGAGTCCTTGGCCCCTGGTACCAAGGGGAAGTACTCCGCGCGTTCCTGCGGATTGCTTGTCTTTTACTTTATTTATATGCTATACTGGAAACGGTCGGAAGGCCAGAAATAGGTGTTAGTGAGCCGTAACCGGGATAAAAAACGTCCCAGTCTGGGCGTTTTTTTGTGGTGAGGGCGCGGGAAAGGAGTTTGCCCAATGTTTCGATGGATAAACCAGGTTGATCCCGAACTTGCCGAGGCGCTTGCGGGTGAGCTTACGCGGCAGAGAGACAAGATTGAACTCATTGCCTCTGAGAACTTTACCAGTCTAGCAGTAATGGAAGCCCAAGGGTTCGTACTTACGAACAAGTATGCCGAAGGTTATCCTAACCGGCGGTACTATGGTGGTTGTGAGTACGTGGATATCGCGGAGCAACTCGCGATCGATCGGGCCAAGGCTCTCTTCGGGGCAGATCATGCCAACGTCCAGCCGCACAGTGGGGCCCAAGCCAACATGGCAGTTTACTTTGCTACCTGTGAACCAGGAGACACCATCCTGGGCATGAATCTTTCCCATGGCGGCCATCTAACCCACGGAAGCCCGGTGAATTTCTCGGGAAAATGGTTCAACGTGATTAGCTATGGGGTGTCCAAAGATACGGAACTGATCGACTACGACGCCTTGGAGCAGCTGGCTTTGGAACACAAACCCAAGCTTGTGGTGGCCGGTGCCAGCGCCTATCCTCGGGTGATTGACTTTGCCCGGATCCGGGAGATCTGTGACCGGGCAGGTAGTCTTCTCATGGTGGACATGGCCCACATCGCAGGGCTAGTAGCCGCCGGGTTGCATCCCAACCCCGTTCCCTACGCGGACTTTGTCACCACTACTACCCACAAGACCTTGCGGGGACCCCGGGGTGGCATTATCCTGTGCAAGGAAGCATATGCCAAGGCCATCGACAAGGCTGTTTTCCCTGGCATCCAGGGTGGACCCTTGATGCATGTAATTGCCGCTAAGGCCGTGGCCCTCAAGGAAGCCTCCACTCCTGAATTCAAGGCCTATCAGCAAACGGTGGTGCAAAACGCCCAGGTCCTGGCTGGAGAGCTGGTCAAGAGGGATTTCCGTCTGGTGTCTGGCGGTACTGATAACCATCTCATCCTTGTGGATCTGCGGAACAAGGGCATTACCGGCAAAGACGCGGAGGCCCGGCTGGATGCGGTCGGCATTACGGTGAACAAGAACACCATCCCCTTTGATCCCCAAAGTCCCTTTGTTACCAGTGGGATCCGCCTGGGGACACCGGCAGTGACCACCCGGGGTATGGGTGAGCAAGAAATGCAGCTCATCGCCGATTTGATTGATCGTACCCTGGGTAAGGAGTCGGATCTAGGGCAGATCAAGTCCGAGGTATTGGCCTTGACGGCGAGATTTCCCCTGTATCCAGAATTGAGCAGTTAAGGGCAGGAGATAACCTTTGAAGGGATGAACCTTAAGTAAAGGTGTGTCCCTTTGTAAGTGGAAGTTAGTGAAAAGCAGAACAAACACTTATCCCAACAAGAGGCATCCCTTCATTGTTAGTTATACACACCAGGGCATGCGTCGATTTCTCGACGCGTCTTGAAGTTTTCCGAGTGAACAAAGGAGGAGAGTCAAAGTGGCAGAAATGCTAGAGATTCGCTGGCATGGCCGGGGAGGGCAAGGAGCCAAGACTGCGGCGATCTTGCTGGCCGAGGCCGCGGCAGCCGTGGGCAAGTATGTCCAAGCCTTTCCGGAGTACGGTCCAGAACGGATGGGAGCCCCTGTTACTTCCTACAACAGGATCAGTGATACACCTATTCGTCTAAATTGTAGTGTTACCAATCCTAAGTATGTGGTCATTCTGGACCCCACATTGATTGGCAGTAGCGTTGATGTATTGGATGGCGTAGGTGAAGATGGAGTTTTCTTGGTGAACTCGGATCAGAGCACCGAGGAGATTCGCAAGAAGCTGGGAGCCTCGGACAAGCAGCAGGTTTATGTAATCGACGCCAACAAGATTTCTATGGAGACCATCAAGCGGAGTATCCCCAATACCCCCATGCTTGGTGCCCTGGTGCGCTTAACCGGTGGGTTGTCGTTAGATGATCTGTTGGAAGATACGCGCCGCAAATTGGAGGTCAAATTCAGAAATAAGCCAGAGGTTATCGAAGGCAATTTGGAAGCCATCCGGCGCGCTTACCAGGAGGTGATCGAGTAATGGCGGATACCAAGCAAGCTAAACCAGGTTGGAAGTCTATACCCATTGGCGGTTTGATCAAGAATCCCGGCTCCGCGGCGGAATTCCATACCGGAGATTGGCGCACTGAGCGGCCGATTTGGGATGCCGAGAAGTGCATCAACTGCATGCGTTGTGTGGTCTACTGTCCCGATGTGGCCTTCATCGTAGAGGATGGCAAGGTTACCGGTATCGACTATGCTCACTGCAAAGGCTGTGCTATCTGCGTGAGCGTATGTCCTCCGAAGGTGCAGGCTTTGCACATGGAACCGGAAAGCAAACATCGGGAAGACTAGCAACTGATGGGAGGGAAAGACCTAATGAATACGAAAACGGCTTCTGCCGACAAGATACAACGGCGTATAGCGGGGACCGGTAATGAAGCCGCAGCGCTGGCGATGCGTCAGATCCATCCCAACGTGGTGGCTGCTTACCCGATTACACCCCAGACCGAGATTGTACAGATTTTTTCCACCTATGTTTCTGATGGACTTGTAGATACCGAGTTTGTACCGGTAGAAAGTGAACACAGTGCCATGAGTGCCACCATTGCGGCCTCGGCCGCGGGTGCAAGGGCCATGACCGCTACGTCGGCCAATGGTTTGGCCCTGATGTGGGAGATGCTGTATATTGCTTCTGGAAGCAGGCTTCCCATCGTGATGCCCTTGGTCAACCGGGCCCTGAGTGCACCCATTAACATTCACTGTGATCATAGCGATGCCATGGGCGCCCGGGATGCGGGTTGGATCCAGCTGTTTTCCGAGAATGCCCAGGAGATGTACGACAACATGATCCAGGCGATTAGGATCGCGGAGCATCCTGACGTGATGTTGCCCGTGATGGTGTGCATGGATGGGTTTATCACCAGCCATGGCATGGAAATCTTCCATGTGTTGGAAGACGATGTGGTAACCAAGTTTGTGGGGGAATACCAGGCCAAAAATCCCCTGTTAGATGTGGATAATCCTGTAACCGTCGGTCCCCTGGACTTGCAGGATTACTACTTTGAGCACAAGCGGCAGCAGGTGGACGCCATGGAGAAGGCCAAGGCGGTCATCAAGCAGATCGGCAAGGAATACGGCGATCTTACCGGCCGGTACTACGGATACTTTGAAGAGTACCGGTTGGATGACGCGGAGATGGCCATCGTCGTGATAAACTCCGCGGCAGGAACCGCGAAGGAAGTCGTGGACCAGTTGCGGGGACAGGGCGTGAAGATTGGTCTTCTGAAACCCCGGGTATTCCGACCCTTCATGGCTGCGGAACTGCGTGAGGCCCTCAAGGACATGAAGGCCATCGGAATTATGGATCGTGCCGAAAGCTTCTCCACCCAGGGTGGTCCGCTGGCGGCGGAGACGAAGGCTGCATTGTACGAACTGGATCAGCGGCCCTTGGCTTTGAACTTTGTCTATGGCCTTGGTGGTCGGGACACCGGTGTTGCTGATATCATGCTCGTTGCCGACAAGGTGCGGGAAGCAGCCGAAAGCGGCAAAGTGGAACAGTCGCTGTACTACGTAGGGGTTCGTGAATAGCGAGGGGGGAACGAAATGGCTACTTTGAAACAATTGGCCGAACGGCCTGATCCGATTACTGGTGGTCATCGGGCCTGTGCCGGATGTGCTTTTCCATTGGTGATTAAAATGGTGCTCAAGTCCACGGAGACACCGGTGGTGGTGGCTAACGCCACTGGCTGTATGGAGGTTACCACGAGCGTCTACCCCCAAACAGCCTGGACCGTACCGTGGATGCACAGTGCCTTCGAAAACGCAGCGGCTACCATCAGTGGTATTGAAGCTGCATACAACGCCCTGAAGCGTCGGGGGAAACTGGATCGGGAGATCAAGTTCGTAGCCTTTGGCGGCGACGGAGGAACCTATGATATTGGTCTGCAGTCCCTTTCGGGAGCGATGGAACGGGGTCATAACATTCTGTATGTCTGCTACGATAACGAAGCATACATGAATACAGGAATCCAGCGGTCCAGTTCCACGCCGCGGGGTGCGAACACCACCACCACACCGGCGGGTAAAGTTTGCGAAGGGAAACCGCAGTTCAAAAAGGATCTGACGGCTATTATCGCCGCCCATGGTGTGCCTTATGTGGCCCAGTCCTCCATTAGCGACTGGCGGGATCTGTCTAAGAAGGCAGAGAAGGCCCTGAATACCGAGGGTCCCACCTTCTTGAACGTATTGACTCCCTGTCGTCTCGGCTGGGGCTTTACACCGGATAAGACCGTGGAAGTGGCCCAGAAGGCAGTGGATTGCTGTATCTATCCGATGTATGAAGTGGAAAACGGTGAGTGGCGGCTGACCTACAAACCCAAGGAGAAGCTTCCGGTCATCGAATACCTGAAGATGCAAAACCGTTTCCGTCACGTGGTGAAGGACGAGGCTTTGGTGGAACAGATCCAGGCCGACGTGGATCGCCGCTGGGAAGCTTTGCTTAAGAGGTGTGGCGAAGAAGCATAATATAGAGACAAACGCGTAGCGAGGACTAGTAGGGTTGCCAGCCGATAACAGAGAGCCGATGGATGGTGGGAATCGGTATCGGGGCGACCTGAATCCACCTCGAAGCGGAGGGTGAATGAAGCCCATCCCGGTAAGCCGGTTACAGCTTAACGAGAGGGATGCTCTGCATCCAATCGAGGTGGCAACGCGGAGGGAAAGCCCTTCGTCCTCAAATATGGAGGATGAAGGGCTTTTTGTTATATACTAACCTAAAGCGACTGAAGGGGGTTGTTACCATGTTGGATATAAGACTGTTTCGGGAAGAACCGGATGTGGTGAGGAAGGCCTTAAGGGACCGAGGTCTTGACAGTGGCCCGGTGGACGAGGTGATTCGGTTAGACACCCTCCGGAGGGAAATGCTCCAGGAAGTGGAGGCCTTAAAAGCGAAGCGGAACAAGGTGTCCGGCGAAATTGCCAAGATGAAGCAGCAGAAGCAGGATGCCTCAGCGGTGATTGCACAGATGCGGCAAGTTTCCGACCAGATCAAGGATTATGATGAGCGGGTCCGCAAGGTTGATGAAGAATTGCGGCAATTGCTGCTGACCATTCCCAATATCCCCGACCCCAGCGTACATGTGGGGAAGGACGAGACGGAAAACCGGGTGGTGCGCACCTGGTCTGAGCCTACCAAATTTGACTTTGAGCCCAAGCCCCATTGGGAGATCGGGGAACAGTTGGGGATCTTGGACTTTGAGCGGGCAGCGAAGATTACGGGCGCCCGATTTACTCTGTACAAAGGACTAGGGGCCAGGCTGGAAAGAGCGTTGGTCAACTTCTTCCTGGACATTCATACCCAGGAGCACGGTTACACTGAAGTCTTTCCGCCCTTTCTGGCAAACACTGAGAGCATGACCGGTACCGGTCAGTTGCCCAAGTTTGCCGAGGACATGTTCCACGTGGAAGGCACCGATTACTACCTCATTCCTACGGCGGAAGTGCCGGTGACCAATATCTATCGGAATGAGATCCTGGATAAAGAGGATTTGCCTTTGTATTTTGCCGCCTATTCGGCTTGTTTCCGGGCTGAAGCCGGGTCCCACGGACGGGACACCCGGGGTTTGATTCGACAGCACCAGTTCAACAAAGTAGAGCTGGTAAAATTCGTGCTCCCAGAAGAATCCGATGCGGAGCTGGAAAAACTGGTGGCCAATGTGGAACGGGTGCTACAGCTGTTGGCATTGCCCTACCGGGTTAGCCAGATGTGCACGGGCGATGTGGGCTTTGCCGCCGCGAAAAAATACGATCCGGAAGTGTGGATGCCCAGTTACGGTAATTACGTAGAGATCTCCTCCTGTAGTAACTTCAAGGATTTCCAGGCCCGGCGCGCGAATATCCGATTCCGACGGGAACCCGGTGCCAAACCGGAATTTGTCCATACCCTCAATGGTTCCGGGGTGGCCATCGGTCGGACCGTTGCCGCTATCTTGGAAAACTATCAGCAAGCCGACGGGACTGTGCTTATTCCTGAGGTTCTGCGGCCCTATATGGGTGGTTTGGAGCGCATTTCCTAGTTTCAAGCCTTGTCCGCTGGAAACCATCGGTTTTTGCCCGGTTTCCAGCGGACCAACTAGCGGATCTTGACCAATTCACGGTTCTATGGAGCTTTCTTTCTTTGACTTGTGCTAGTACCGCCTACGCAGCTCCAGGAAGACTTGCCGCCAATGGGCGGGACTGATATAATAAAATACGTCTATTGCGGAGGGGTGCCAGAGTGGACTAATGGAGCGGTCTTGAAAACCGTCGAGGGTGCTGAGCCCTCCGTGGGTTCGAATCCCACCCCCTCCGCCATTGTTTTCTATACGAAGTTTGTGTAACCGCCGCAGGAGGCGGTTTTTTTGCCCGTCGCCCCGCTAAGGGGTCAGTCCCTCCAAAGATATCTAGCCCGGATATGAGTCTTCATCCTGGCCAGCATGGTCAAATCCTTCGTCAGTTGCCGTGCAGTATTGCCGGCTCAAGTGTCAAAAAGCTCCCCAAATGGATCCCTTTTTTGATCTAGATCAAAGTAATCTCCCGCCGTTTCTCGTATACTTAAACCACAAACAAAAGGAGGTTGTAGAAACATGGCAAAGAGAACCTATCAGCTGGAAACCATTGCTTGCCCCAGTTGCGCGGCGAAGATTGAAAACGTACTAAAGAAGACCAATGGAGTCCAGGAAGTGGAAGTATTATTCAACAGTTCCCGGGTAAAGGCGGAGTTCGACGAAAGCGTAGTGACTTCCGAGGAACTTAAGGGGAAGATTGAAGGTTTGGGTTACAAAGTCCTGTCGGAGAAGTAAAGGGGAAGGGAGGTGCCCGGGATGTTTAAGCTCAGCAAGACGCAAATCGTATGGATCTCGGGGATTATGGCGGGGGTTTCCTTTGTCCTCAAGAACATGATCGGTTATGCGCCCCTAACCATTGTCCTGATGTTGGCAGTGACTGTTATCGCGGGCACCTCCATCTTCAACAGGGCCATTGGTGGGCTGCGTTACAAGGTTGTGGGTATTGACACCCTGGTCAGCGTTGCTGTGCTTGGGGCCCTCAGTATTGGGGAGTATTGGGAGGCCGCGGCGGTTACCTTCCTGTTTACTTTGGGAGATTACTTGGAATCCCGCACCATTGAAAAAACCCGTTCTTCTATCAGGGCCTTGATGGATCTAGCCCCAGACATGGCCAGGGTTCGCAAAGACGGGGTGGAGACCACTGTTTCTCCAGAAGAGGTGGAACAGGGTGACCTAGTGGTGGTGAAGCCTGGTGAGAAGATCGCGGTGGATGGTACAGTGGTGGAGGGTTCTGCCTACATCAACCAAGCTGCTATTACCGGTGAATCCATTCCGGTAAGTCGAACCGTGGACGAAAGGGTGTTTTCCGGTACCATCATTGAATCGGGGTATCTTGTAATCCGGGCAGAGCAGGTGGGAGACGATACCACCTTTGCCCGTATTCTGCATTTGGTGGAGGAGGCTCAGGACAAAAAGGCCAAAACCCAAAAATTCCTAGAGCGGTTTTCTCGCTGGTATACACCGGCCATCATCCTGTTCTCCCTTGTTCTGTTCCTTGTGACCCGGGATATTCGGTTGGCTTTGACCCTATTGGTGATTTCCTGTCCCGGCGCCTTGGTGATTTCCACCCCCGTTTCCATTGTGGCCGGTATCGGAAATGGAGCGAAACGTGGTGTGTTAATCAAAGGTGGAGAGGTTATCGAGAAGTTGGGTACGGTGCGGGTGGTAGCCTTTGACAAGACCGGTACCCTGACCGAGGGTCGTCCGGGGGTGACTAAGGTGAAAGCCTACAATATGGGCGAAGAGGAACTCCTCAGCATCGCAGCCACCGGTGAGTCCTACTCGGAGCATCCTTTGGGCCGAGCCATTATTGCCGAGGCGGAAAAAAGACCGGGTATCATTATCAGGACTCCCGAGGATGTGGAGATGGTAATCGGGCAAGGACTGAGCTTCAGCCTTGATGACACCCGGTATTATATTGGTAATCGGAAGCTCTTCCAGGACCAGGGAGTGGATCTTTCGGACTATGAAGCCTATCTGGCAAGGGAGGAAGAACAGGGACAGACTGCGGTGATCGTCGGCACGAAAGACACCATTTATGGCATAATCTCCATTGCAGACACCATTCGGGAAGATGCGCCGGCCCTAGTCTCCCGTTTGAAGGCCCAGGGTGTCAAACGAACGGTCATGCTTACGGGGGACAATCCCTTGGCTGCGCGCTATGTGGCACAGCGGGTGGGCATTGATGAGTTCTACAGTGAATTGCTCCCAGAGGGCAAGGTGCAGGCCCTGGAAGAACTGCGGGAGAAGCACGGGACGGTGGCCATGGTGGGTGATGGAGTAAATGACGCTCCGGCCTTGGCCGCTGCGGATCTGGGTATTGCCGTGGGCGGCGCCGGCACTGATGTGGCCATGGAAACCGCGGATGTGGTACTGATGAGCGCGGACATCCATAAGCTTTCCTATGCCGTCGGACTAAGTCGGGCGACAGTGCGGAATATTCGGCAGAATATTGGATTTGCCCTCCTGGTAGTAGGGATATTATTGGCAGGTGTTTTGCTTAAAACGGTGAACATGTCTATAGGGATGTTAGTCCATGAGGGTTCCGTGTTGGCGGTAATCCTGAATGCGATGCGCCTGCTACGATATGGCAAATCCAATTAGCTGAACGGGTGGACGGGAAATGCGATGTCATCATTGTGAAGAACAAGCCAGTTGTATCCAGCATGTCCCAATCTTCGCCAGTCTAAATGGTGAAGAAAGGCTGGAGATCGCACAAATTGCCTCATCACGGCATTACCGGAAGGGCGAAATGGTGTACCGGGCTGGAGATGCCAGTGGTACCCTATTCGTTCTTTATACAGGGAAAGTAAAGCTGTTTCGGATCAACGCCAGCGGGAAAGAGCAGGTACTGCGCGTCGTGCAACCGGGGGAGTTCATCGGAGAACTCTCTTTATTCTCCTCTCTGCCTCTGACCGACAATGCCCAGGCCTTAGAAGACTGCATCATGTGTGTTGTTGAGGGGTCCAAGCTTAAAGAATTGATGGTGAAGTATCCGTCAATTGCCTTTAAAGTGATGGATGAACTGGCCCGTAGGCTAGCGGAAGCGGAAAACAGAATTGAGATCATTAGTCTAAGTTCCACCACACAGCGGCTGGCCCAAGCCCTGTTGGCGTTGTCAGGCGAGGGGGAGGAGATTATCTTGCCTATGACCAAGGGGGACTTTGCGTCACAGCTAGGTATGACCCAGGAAACCTTAAGTCGGAAGCTGGCAGCGCTGCAAGAGGAAGGGTTGCTTGAACAAGAGGGCCATCGGAAGATTGTGATTAAGAACAAATCGCGGTTAGAAGAGCTTAGCCTCGCTGAGTGAAGATAGGGATTTTGTTGCCTCCGGGCTTGAGACTATTGAACTGAACACGCGCATGCTGCGTGGGTTCATGTAATTGAGACGCCGCACCTCGACGTATCGGTCAACCTCGAAGGCTTTTATACAAGCAGCGGCTGGGTGATACCAATTAGTCGTGCACAAACCGGTTAGTGTCCGCCAAGGATAGAGGTGTATGTCCATACCTTGAACAATTACTCTTGGAGCGGTTGGTGCGAACCGTCGAATTCCAAGCAATATGTACAGTGGTGAGGGGACGGTGTTAATCGCCCCCTCCCACTCATAAACTCACTATGACAACCCGTTATACCCATCCACGCAACCGAACAGCTTCGGCTACCCGGCTGATTGCGATTACATACGCGGCATCACGCATGTATAACCCCTGTTTTTGGGCTAGATCATGAACGGCGTGGTAGGCAGCGGTCATCTTAGCATCCAGTTTCTCAAATACTTCTTCCTTGGGCCAGAAGTAGTTCATGTTGCACTGTACCTGTTCAAAGTAGCTACAGGTTACGCCTCCGGCGTTGCAGAGGAAGTCTGGAATCAGGAAGATTCCCCTTGCTTTGATTAGCTCATCACAGTCCGGCGTGGTAGGTCCGTTCGCACCTTCGCAAATTACCTTCACCTGGTCGCTTACGTGGGCAAAAGTCTGGGGTGTGATTTGGTTTTCCAGGGCGCATGGCAGAAGGATATCCACATCTTGCGCGATCCAAGCTTCTCCATCCAGGACCTCGCAGCCGATGGCTTCAGCCTTTTCCCTGTCGATGGAACCGAAGCTGTCTTTGATCTGAGCCATCTGCTCGATATCCAGCCCGTTAAGGTTGCGGAAAGTCCAAGCCCGTTTGGCCTTGTTATCCCAGCAGGAGATGGCAATGATCTTTCCGCCCAGCTCTGTATACTTCCGCGCTGCATACTCGGCAACGTTACCGAACCCCTGCAAACTGGCGGTTGTCTTGGTGATGTCAATTCCCAGTTTCTTTAGGGCTTCTCTTAGGGTAAAGATCACGCCGTAGCCAGTGGCCTCGGTACGTCCCAGGGAGCCGCCCATTCCCACGGGTTTGCCGGTGATCATGCCAGGGTAGTGAGCGCCGTGGATGGTTTCGAATTCATCGAGCATCCACAACATGTGTTGACTGTTGGTCATTACATCCGGGGCTGGCACGTCGATGACTGGCCCTAAGTTCTTTGCCAGTTGTCTGACATAGCCCCGGCAGAGCCGTTCCTGTTCCCCAGGAGACAGTTCCCGTGGATCGCAGACAATACCTCCCTTGGCTCCGCCAAGGGGAATGTCCACTACCGCACATTTCCAGGTCATCCACATGGCAAGACCCCTGACGGTGTCCACTGTCTCTTCGGGATGGAATCGGATGCCACCCTTTCCTGGTCCCCGGGCGTCGTTATGCTGTACACGGAAACCGTTGAAGACTCGGGTACTGCCATCGTCCATCTTCACCGGGATTGTGAAATGGAATTCCTGTCGAGGCTGCCGCAGCAAGTCACGCATTGCTTGATCGAGCCCCATCAATTCGGCAACACCATCGAACTGTTTCTGAGCAGCCAAATACGCGTTATACTGTTCTGCCATATTCTCTTGCTCCCCATTCAAGAAATTCGTACTCATACACACTAGAATACTCTAACATTCATCAGAGATCAATCGTTTTGAGCAGGAAACCGGCCCAGGAGTGAGTTTTATAAGTTTATTACTTCACAGTTAAGTTGCCGAGTTATCTTGTTGTAGTACCAGGGCCAGGTAGGTATACTGAAATTGTAAGATCCAAAGGCTTTACGCTGCTCCCTTTCTTACCTGGGAATCTTGAGGACGAAGGGTGACTAAT
>DUMW01000084.1 GCA_012839765.1 Bacillota bacterium | reverse complement strand
GTGGTGTTCCAAGGTACCGAAGGAGCAGCCTTTAGCCATCATCCCCAGCTTACAGCTGCCTTCGGTCGGCTGTATGCCACCTGGTCCTGTGGAGAACGGGACGAGGACGATGTGGGCCAAAGCCTAAGGGCCCCGCAATGAGTTTGGAGAAACCCTTTGCACTATGATAGTATTGAGTCCCAGAAAAGCAAAAGGGTTCAAGCTTCAAAAAGGCCCGCGATGCTACTTAGACTTCGAAGTCGTCCGACCTTTCATGGGATCCTTAGGCTGGTAGGGACAAAGATCCATTCTGGAGGCAATGTCTCGTTTCCCAGGGCCTTGAGTACTCTTTCTGCAGCTACCATTCCCATGCGATAGCCATCCTGCACCACCGTTGGAATCGGCGGTTGATAGTGCTTCATAATATCCAGGCCGTCAAAACCAATGACAGGTCTTGGCTCACCGGTTAGCTCTGTTATCAGTTTGGTAGCCCGGATGGCTAAGTAGTCAGAGGTGGAAAAAACGGCAGTGGAATAGGCTAGGGCTTTCTTGAACTTAGTGATATCTAAGGTAGACTCATCCACGGTGCCCCTGTATATCCCTTCAATGACTAGGTCGGGATTGTAGGGTATAGAATACTCCGCGAGGGCCTTCTTGTAACCTTCTAACCTGTATTTGCCCTCGATATGGTCCAAGTCGATGATGGTCATGATGTTGTGGTGTCCATGTTCGATGAGGTATTTCGTAGCCATGTAGGATCCTCCAAGGTTGTCGCACATGACCCCGGAACACTCTTTGGAGGCGGGATACCTCTGTACATGGCAGTGGGGAATACCCTGCTGGTCGAGATATCGGCAAAAATCCTGATCTAGGTCGTTTATCCAAACCAATAGAGCATCGATCCTCCGGCTCAGAACAAGGTCCCTTAGGTAGTCTGTTATGTTGTTGATCCCCTTTTTCGAAAGAAGCTCCAGGGAATACCCGTTATCGTCTAAACATTCCCCAATACCCTGGAGGATCTGGGCGTTTATGGTGCTGGAGAAGATGAGATAGGTATCGATGAGTACTCCCACGACATTGCTGCAGTTTGATGCCAGACGTTTAGCCCAGATGTTAGGACGATACTGAAGCTCTTCGGCGATACGTAGAATCCTCTCCCGTGTCTTTTCGCTGATTGGGATGCCGCTTTCCTTGTTGTTCAGTACCTTTGATACGGTAGCTACCGAGACATTGGCTGCCTTTGCGATATCCCGTATGGTTACTGTCATAATCTAACCCTCTCACCAATGGTAATTGGTATGCGTTAACCGGTTACCCTCTGTTAAGATCATAATAACAAGGCTTTGTTTCCAAGTCAAGCATTTCTTGTAAGAGTCTACTAATGCCACGAGAAACCCGGATCCTGCAAGGGTTAGTCAGGACAGTGTGTTTCTCATAAAACTAAGCCGCTTTTGTCCCGGTGGGTTCATCGAGAGAGAGTATTAGCAGGCTCAGCAGCAACCAACTTGGACTGGGCTTGAGGCCGTTGCTAGTGGGCATCCTGGCGCAGCTGGGGTGTGGGGGGTAGTGCCCACCGATAGGCGGGATGGGGAGGCCTACCTGTATCATGTGGCATCCCCAGAGAGGAGCCCCGCAAGGTGGCCTGGAGGGATCAGGGCGTGGCCATTGGCTCCACCACCCAAAAGGTGGAAGCGGCCTGGCGGCTGGTGAAGCCTAGATCATCCTGGGGTCTTAGGATAATCGCGCTTATGCGTTACGTGATGGGTGACATAGATAGTATCCATGCAGGGAGCGCGCACAAACCGGGCCAAAGGTCGATCAACTATTTACTAAAACGTTACGGTAAACCACTGGATCCTTTAGGATGATTCCTTATCAAGACTACGTCTCTTTTACCTTAGTCTCTGTAGTAACTCAATATGGGCGAAGCGTCTAGTTATGCGTTACACCCCGTTTGAGAAATCTCCACCAAAATATAGAGGGTTGTCAACACATTTCCGGACATTCAGTTAAGCGACACCCTTCGCAACCCTCTCGGTGTAGAGGTTCAACCATTCGATAGGACTAAGATATCCAAGTCGTTTTTGTACCCGACGCGTGTTGTAG
>DUMW01000083.1 GCA_012839765.1 Bacillota bacterium | reverse complement strand
TTCGACCCGAAAATCCCAGGCCACACCACCGCCCATGATATGATCCTCCGGCAGCCGCCACGTACCGCCAAGGACATTGGGGCGGGGATCGGTCTGCCGAAAGAAGTCCGTTTAGAGATGGGCCTTATGTTGGATGAACACCAATGCGCCCTTACGGTGGCTTTGCACCAGTATAACAAGCATCATTGGCTGACCGAGGGTGCTGAGGCTTTTATCAGCCTCCATGATCTTTTGGACGAGCACATTAGGGTCACCATCAGACACATTGATATGGTGGGGGAACGGGTGGCCCGCCTGGGGGTTGTGCCCACGGCCCATCCCGTCACCCAACATGAGCTTTCCTACATCAAACACGAGGTCGAAGGCCGGTACACCATGCGGGATTTCATCCGCAATGACCTGGAGCATGAGTTGAAAATGCAACAGATGATGCGGAAAACCATTGCCAGAGCCCATGAACTACAGGACTTCGGTACGGTTCAGGTATTGGAGGAGGTCCTAGTAGAGCGGGAGGACCTGGGGTATCATCTGTACAGCATCCTGGAAGATGACTCTCTGGTCCGGGGGATGGAACATATCTTCCCCAAAGAGGGCAACATCGCAGGGGACCGGCCAATGGATCCCAACAGCCCCTTGCAGTAGCAAGCTATCAGCGCTATCTATCCGAGATAGCGCTGAACCCAACTTTCTCCCGGAATTGTTCAGTTCCGTCGGTGCGATCAAGTAGTCTTTTACTCCCTTGCAGGTTATGCTTTGTCCGTCTTGGCAACTGGGTTCCTGCGCCTGGATTTTCTTCAGGGCTATCCTGCCTTTAGGTCAATATACAATCCAATTCTTCGTCTTGGCCTGGGCTGGCCTTTTTTCCTGTAACTCCATCGGCAGCGTTATGGTAAGATAGAGTGGCAAGGAAGTTTGGTCTGGGCAATAAGCACGCAGTGCTTTGGGCGAGAAACACATATATTTGTACTAGGGGAATGGTTTGACCTTCCGGTATGCACCTTGGTTTACCCATGCTCTTCTTGCAAGGTTCAGGTCCTTGGGGGAAGGCAGATGAACAGGAATGGGGGATGATGACCATGGATAGTCATGGGGACAACGATGTGCTGTTTCCATCCCAAACCAAATCCCTATTCTGGGCCCGGATCCTAGCTGACCTTTTAACCCTTGTGCGGGGTGTGAGCGGGGTTCTTCTGCCCTTGATGCCCTGGGCTGCGATGTCCGATGCCTTGGGTCGGCTCGTGAAATGCAATGTACTTCTTTGGAGCACCGATGCGGTGGATGGTCGATTAGCCCGGCTTTCAGGAACACCGCCCTCCTGGATTGGCCAGCGGGACATTTGGGTGGATGTGACCCTGACTTTGGGGACGGCCCTGGCCCTGGTGCGGACTGGGTATTTGTCTCGTTCTACACTGGGTGCCTGGGTTCTTCTTTGCGGGGTGTTATACACCCTCAAACCCGTGGACACGGTGCTTTTGGTATTTATGTTTCCCTTACAGCTCACCCTGCCGATCTGTGCTCTCCTTCGGGGCTGTCCGGAGGTGAAGCTGTACCTGCTATTTGTCATGGTGCTTTTGGTGGTCAATTGGTCGCGGTTAAGATGGGTTATCGAGGTGTTCATCAATGGACTACCCCCTCGCCTCCAGGATTGGGTATGGTCCTGGTTGCCCCGTTGGTTGCGCCTGACACCACAGGAGCGGGAGTTCTTCCGAAGCTCCCTCCGGGAAGGTGAGACTGTAGGGCTAGATAACCCAGGGCACCCTTTAGAGCATTGAAATCCCCCTCCTGGCCGCGGCGTTTCGGGCCTTCTTTACTAGATGAGGACAAGGACCCTGTGTGTTATTGACTGGGCTTGGAGAGAATAGACTGTTGGCCTAGCGAAGGGGACAGATTTTGGCACAGGACTGGGCGAGGCCCTGGTCCCATGTTCTTGCTTGCAATTGTGGCGTAGACATATGATAATACTTCTTAGCAATGTTGTATCTGGTGTATGGAGGATGGATAAGGACGATGCAGAATCGCATTCGAAACTTCTGCATAATTGCGCACATCGATCACGGGAAATCCACTTTGGCGGATCGCCTGATCGAAAAGACCAACACATTATCCCAAAGGGAAATGACCGACCAGGTGCTGGATCGGCTGGATCTGGAGCGGGAACGGGGTATTACCATCAAACTGCAAGCGGTGAGGCTGGATTACCCCGCCCGGGACGGACAACAGTACATTCTGAACCTGATCGATACACCGGGGCACGTGGACTTCTCCTATGAGGTATCCCGGAGTCTTGCGGCCTGTGAAGGGGCGCTGTTGGTGGTGGATGCCACCCAAGGGATTGAGGCCCAGACCCTGGCGAATCTATACATGGCGTTGGAACATGATCTGGAGATTATCCCGGTGATCAACAAAATCGATCTGCCCAGTGCAGATCCAGAGCGGGTACTCCAGGAGCTGGAGGATACCATCGGGTTTGGCCCCGATGAGGCCCTGCTGGTCAGTGCCAAGACGGGCCAAGGGATCGAGGAGGTGCTGGAGGCGATCGTACAGCGGATCCCGCCGCCTACAGGCAGCGCCGATGCCCCCCTAAAGGCTTTGATCTTCGATTCCCACTTCGACAGTTACCGGGGTGTGGTCGCCTATGTACGGGTGATGGAAGGTACTGTCAAGGTAAAGGATCGGATCAAGTTGATGTCCAACCAGCGGGAGTTCCAGGTGGAACAGCTGGGGGTATTCCGACCGGATATGCAGCCAGTGGAAAAGTTAGGGCCCGGCGAGGTGGGCTGCCTTTTGGCCAACATGAAGGAAGTGAAGGACAGCCGGGTGGGAGATACCGTCACCCATCTGGATAAACCAGCAGCAGCTCCGCTGCCGGGATACCGGCCGGCGCGGCCCATGGTTTTCTGCGGGCTTTACCCGGTGGAAAACGAAGACTTCACCAGTCTGCGAGATGCCTTGGAGAAACTACAGCTTAACGATGCGGCCTTGACCTTTGAGCCGGAAACTTCCGTGGCTTTGGGTTTTGGTTTTCGCTGTGGGTTCCTTGGCCTGTTGCATATGGAGATTGTCCAGGAACGTCTGGAACGGGAGTTTGATATCAACCTGATTACGACGGCCCCCAGTGTAGTGTATCGGGTAGTGACCACCCGCGGGACCACCCTCGAAGTGGACAATCCCGCCAAGTTCCCAGCTCAAAATGAGATTGAGGAGATCTCGGAACCCTACGTGGATGCCAGGATCGTGGTCCCCGATGAATATATCGGGCCGGTGATGGAATTATGCCAGGACCGGCGGGGTGAGTACCAGGGCATGGAGTATTTAGGGCCCGGTCGGGCCATGCTGAAGTATCATCTGCCCTTGAGCGAGATCCTCATGGACTTCTTTGATCGGCTAAAGTCCAATACTCGGGGTTACGGCACCTTGGACTATGAGTTTCTCGGTTACCGCCAGACCGATGCGGTGAAACTGGATATCCTTCTTAACGGCAAACCGGTGGACGCCCTCTCTTGTATTGTGCACCGCAGCAAGGCCCAAAGTCGGGGCCGGGCCCTGGCCAACAAGCTGAAAGACGTCATCCCTCGCCAGCTGTTTACGGTGCCGGTGCAGGCGGCGGTGGGCAACAAGGTTTTGGCTCGGACCAACATTAAGGCCCTGCGCAAGGACGTTACTGCCAAGTGTTACGGTGGTGACGTGAGCCGTAAACGCAAGTTGCTGGAGAAACAGAAGGAAGGGAAAAAGCGGATGAAGGCCATCGGGAACATTGAGATTCCCCAGGAAGCCTTCATGGCCATTTTGAGCATCGATGATGAGTAGTGTCAATCTTGCCGGGATCTATGTGCATATTCCCTTCTGTACCAGTAAATGTCCCTACTGTGACTTTTTGTC
Organism: Bacillota bacterium; assembly: GCA_012839765.1. Lineage (NCBI taxonomy): Bacteria > Bacillati > Bacillota > Bacillota bacterium. Next base: position 1,144 of record DUMW01000083.1, on the reverse strand, counting down.
CCTGGGGGGTTTTGGGGAAGTAGACGATCTTTATCTTGTGGGCTTGGCGGCGGAGATGGACTATCTCAAGGTCAGTCTTCCCCTGCCCTGCCTCTTTGATACCATCTACTTCGGCGGCGGGACTCCCTCGCTGTTGACTCCCCAGCAGGTGGAGCGGATACTGACTAAACTGCGGCAGACTTTCCCCCTGGGATCAAACCTGGAGGTGACGCTGGAAGCCAATCCCGGTAGCCTTTCTTCGCAGAAGCTGCGGGGGTATCGGCAGGCGGGGGTCAACCGGCTCAGCCTTGGGGTGCAAGCCCTGGATCCCGAGGATCTTAAGATCCTTGGACGGCGCCACGATGCAAAACAGGCCCGGGAAGCCTTCCAGGAGGCGGTGGCCGCTGGATTTGAAAACATCAATATTGATCTCATCTTTGGTATCCCCGGGCAGTCTTTAGACCGTTGGGCCAAGACTTTAAAGGAGATCGTCCGCTGGGGGCCCGTCCATATATCTCCCTATTGCCTGACGGTGGAACCGGGAACCCCCCTAGGAGAGCAGGTGGCCACAGGCAAAGTCGTTGTACCTGAAGATGCCCTGCAAGCGGAGATGTACCGCTATACCATAGACTTTCTCCGGACTGCGGGCTATGAGCATTATGAGATCTCCAACTTTTCCCGCCAGCGCCCCTGCCGGCACAACCTCCATTACTGGTATAACGACTGGTATTTGGGCCTGGGGTGGGGAGCCCACTCCCATTTTTACGGAGCTCGCTTTGCCAACGAAACCAGTCTTGCGGACTATCTCCGGGAGTACACAAAACCGCAACCCCAGATCTACCGAACCTATCTGTCTCCCTATGTCTGTATGCAGGAGACCATGTTTATGGGCCTGCGGCTCCTGGAGGAGGGTGTATCGGTAGAACGCTTTGTAGAGCGTTTCGGGAAGAGTCCCTATACGGTCTTTTCCGAGGAGCTTGAGCATCTGCAAAGATTGGGTCTTATCCAGTGTCTACCCTCCAGGATCAGACTGAGTGCCCGGGGGGTCTTCTTCGGTAATCGTGTCTTTGCCGAATTTGTCTAGTCTTCGGTTCCCGGACCGAAACAACGGGATCTATGGGGCAATTCCTAGTTATCTATCACGTTGTCATGCCTTCTGTTTACC
>DUMW01000082.1 GCA_012839765.1 Bacillota bacterium | reverse complement strand
GCTGGCAATCTCCAACAGACTAACGAAAATGATACTCACTGGGAAGGCTGAAAAGGGATTCACAGATCTTGTGTACCCGATGTCGATGCTCCGCTGGAGCGAAGACGTAAAAACGCCATAGGTTTTCATACTGTCGTTCCAACAAAGAGATCTCCTCCGATTCCACAAAACCCCGCTGATTCAAAGGTCTCAGTCCAGCGGCGGAATTGACCAACACCGCCGTCTCCTGCAACAAGGTACGGGGTGGGCAGTAGATGATCACCTCATCCTCCTCCAAACCCACCGCTTGGGCAATCTCCCTTTCGGTAGTCCGCCGGCTCCCCGTCGGTGCCGCGTACTGGCCGATCAGTTGCTCTTGAACCGGTGCCGCGGTGGCCCGGGATATCACATAGGCCCGCTTCAAAAGATCCCGCCGGGTCAACCTTTCAATAAGCCTGACCACCCCTGGCATCCGTCGGGCACCACCCCGCTGCTTCAAGTAATCGAAAAGCTGCCAATCACCAAGATGATACAAATCTTCCACCGGCACCTCTGCCATTTCCAAAGCCTTAGAAAGCATAGCTCCGGCCACCACTTTGGTGTGGTGATAGTACAACCGTTCAGTTAGCACGTAGCGCATCCGTAACAGATGCAGGATTTCCGTACGGATATCCGGGCGATCCATCCCGTGCTTTTCCATATTGATGGCCAGATGCCCCTGGCAGACGATAAAATGATCCATAATCCGCTGATCATAGGTCTGGGAAAGCCCCGAATAGTACGCGTCGCGCCGGAGGTAATCCAATAGGTCCGCATCTAGGGTACTGGAAACGACCTCCCCTAACCATGGGGCAAAATGGGTGGTTTCCCTGAGCAAGATGGCCAACACATCCTCGAGCAAGCCAAGCTTCGCCAGCAGTTCTCCCAGCTCCCCTGTCTGCAAGAAGGGCACCAGCCGGCCTTTGGAATCGTGCCGGGGAAAAATGGGGCGCTCATCCTCAAAGGTATGGCCGAAGGGAATGTGGGAAACATCATGGACGAGGGCAGCCATCCGGACCAGTCTTATCTCCTCTGGGGCGATGACAGCACCATTCCTGCCGAGGGCATCCAAGATCCTTTGGGCCATGGCCAAGGTCCCCAAGCAGTGTTCGAAGCGAGTGTGCATACACCCAGGGTAGACCAAATAGGCCATGCCCAGCTGTTTGATGCGTCGCAAACGCTGCATGACAGCAGTGTCTAACACCTGGATTTCTTCGTGGTTAAGGTAGATATCCCCATGGACCGGGTCCCGAAAAATCATCGCCTCACCTTCCCCAAGTTCATTCCCCTATCGTGCAAGACATGAATCTATACCGCACATTTCCCCGGAATAAAGGCAAAGCGTTTCATCCCAGGTGGGACGAAACGCTCCTGCTTGCCTATCACGGATTTGCTCAGGCACAGACTCAGTGTTAGTCTTCCTTCTTGCCAAACAACTTACCAAGAAATCCCTTTTTCTTCTTCTCCGGCTCTACCTGCTTCAACAGTGGAGGAAACTCTGCACCACAATTCTTGCATGTGGTTTCCCAGTTTGCGTTTTCTGCACCGCAGTCCTTACACTGTTTTGGCACTTCCCTTCCCCCTTCCATGTATTAATAACTCTAATCGATCCTGTCAAAGCTATACCTTTGACTCTAATTGTCATCCCGTAAATTCTGCACAATCAATAAGTCGCCACTACCTACCGTCACCTCAGCCTCAGCTTCTACAAAGAAGTTGCTAATACCAAGGGTTTCTCCCTGATGCAATGAAGCATTCTGCAGGGGATAGCCCAATCCCTTAGTGGACACCCCGGTGACCAGCGGAGACAGCGGCACCAACGAAAGAAGCTGTCCGGGCCGACCCTGGATGACGCACTTTCTCTCCGCCAACTGACAACACTGGATCTCATCCATCAGATATCCCTTCTTCCCAGCTTGGCGGATGGTAAATAACAATCCCACGTTGGCCAACACATGATCCAGACGTCCCTGCAGCGGCCCCAGCAGGATGATCTTTGCCGGGGGCAACCCAAGGGCGTACTCCACAGCCAGGTGGCTATCGGTTTTGTCCTTCTCCACCGGATGGCGAATAATCTCCACACCCTGAGCACGCAATCGCTCCAATTCATCCTTCGCCAGGGAATCGAAATCACCAATCAATACCGTGGGGCGAAAGCCCAACCTCGTAGCGATGGTCGCTCCTCCGTCGGCAGCTATGATATATTCCGCCCCTTCTAAAAGTTGTTGGTAAAACTCCGGATCCGTCACCGAACCACTGGTCAAAACTACCGCATAGCCCATTTCCACACCCACACAATCCACAACATGCAAAAACAACCGACTCTTTCGACCTCCCTGTCGGGCCCACAGTCCCCGGGTGTTCAAGGTCGTGTGATGTTACGGAGGACCATGGACTTAATAATAAGTTCCACATTTCTACTAAAATACCTTCCGATTTCAGCCAATCAAAAAGCCGTTTATCAAGATTGGACCGAAAAATATGATGAAAATCGCAGGGAAAATGAAAAACAGCAGGGGAAATAGCATTTTCACCGGCGCTCGCATGGCTAATCCCTCCACCTGCTGAATACGACGAATCCTCGTTTGGTCCGCCAGCATCCTCATCACCGTACCGATGCTAGTACCTAACCGGTCCGCCTGCATCATGGTCAAGCAAAAGGAATCTATTTCGGGACTTTTTAACCGGGCTGCAAAGTCCTTCAAGGCTTGGTAGCGGGACTTCCCCGACCGCATATCCTGCAAGAGGACGATGAACTCGTCTCGTAAGGGTCCGGCATGACTGCTTTCGATGTACCGGGACAGGGCACTGTCGAAGCCAAGGCCCGCCTCACCACAGATGGTCAGCAAATCCAGAGCAAAGGGCAGACTCCTGGAAATCTCATATCGGCGGCGACGAGCCCGCATCCGCAGCCACAGTCGCAATCCCAACCAGGTGGCCAGCAGTGTGCAAAGAACCACCAGGACATTGGTGGTGACTGCTAAGGCAACACCTACCAGCAAAAGGATCAGCAAAAGCCCCAGGCCTAAGTATTGCTCCAAATCTAGAAAGCCCCCGGCCATGTTCAACAGTTCCTGACACTCCTTAAGGTAACCCGGGGGCAAAAAGGGCCGACTAATCCGGCCCAATCTTCCCAAGAACTCCCGCAAGAATAGAGCACCTTTTGCTTTTCTGGACCTGTCTAAGGACCCCCGCTGCAGGGCCAAGAGCCTGCGAGTCCGTGGCTCTTCGGGGAGCAAACTTGCTATCAGAAAAAAGACAGCTAAACCAAAGAAACTACCTACCAGAAAAACCATGGAAACCGCGACAAAAATCGCCGTAACCCTCCTTTTCATCCCAGCCTGATTCTAGAATTCCACAGCACAGATCTTCCAGACCAAAAGGGCCCCGATCCCTTGCATGATGGCCCCCACCACCAACAACAGCCGACCCGGACTGGTAAGTAGCAGGGGGGCCACAAATTCGGGGGCAGCCACCATAAGAAATACTAACAGGACAATGGGCATAAGGGAGATAATGAGCCCCGTGAGGCGACCTTGGCTGGTCATGGCCCGCACTTTGCCGATTAAACGTTTCCGTTCATTGATAGTTTCTGCGATCCGTTCTAAGGCCAAAGCCAAGTTGCCTCCTGTCACCTGCTGCACCAAGATGGCGGTCACCGCCAGCTCCACATCGGGTCCCCCCACTGCGGCAGAAAAGCGGCGCATAGCCTTAGGCAACTCCACTCCCAGTTCCAATTCATGGGCCAAGACCCGGATCTCCGCCCCCAAGGGATCCGCGATCTCCCGCCCCATCATATCCAAGGCCTGGCGGAGGCTGAATCCCGCCTTAAGGCCATTGGCCAGAAGCAGCAGGGCGTCGGCCAATTGGTTTTCCATGGCCCGCTGACGTCGCCGGTGGGCATGGGCGGCGTATCCCTTGCTACCCACCACAGCTCCACAACCCAAAACCAGCGCCAACCCAGGACCCGCAACCAAAGCCGTAAAGAGCAACAGTCCTCCCAGGCCAACGTAGAACCAATTGGTCTTGGACCCATTTACCCAACGCCAAACCACGGCCACCAGGGACGACCCCATGAAGGCCGAAAAGAAGACGACGATGAAGACCAGCCCGGACATAATCCAGATCATCTTCCCATCTCCCGATTGGACTGCGCCCCAACGGTTTGGGTTACCCCAACTTCCTCGATGCAAATCTCCCCCTCTTGGATCCCCGCAATCCTCCCTACGCTCAAAACCCGGCGGGAACCGTCGGGCATACGCCCCGTATGGACGATCAAGTCTATGGCGGAGGCAATCTGACTGCGGATGGCCCGCAAGGGTAAATCCACGTTGGCCATGAGGACCATGGTTTCCAACCGAGCGATGGCGTCCTTGGGGGAGTTGGCGTGGATGGTGCTCAAGGATCCCTTGTGACCGGTATTCATCGCCTGGAGCATATCCAAGGCCTCACCGCCCCGCACCTCCCCCACAATGATCCGATCGGGACGCATCCGCAGGGCATTGCGCACTAGATCCCGGATGGTAACCTCCCCTTTGCCCTCAATGTTGGGCGGCCGAGCCTCTAGACGAATCACGTGGTTTTGTTTCAGTCTCAATTCCGCCGCATCCTCGATGGTGATAATCCGCTCATCTTTCCCGATAAAATCCGAAAGAACATTGAGCAAGGTGGTCTTTCCCGAGCCGGTCCCTCCGGAGATGACAATGTTCTTTCGGTCCGCTACCGCCTTAGCGAGCAATTGGCCCGTTTGTCGATCCAGCATTCCCCTATCAATCAGATCCTCCAGGGTAAAGGGGACCACCGCAAACTTGCGGATAGTGACTGTAGGATAGTCCACCGCCAAGGGAGGAATCACCGCATTTACTCGGGAACCATCGGGCAGGCGAGCATCCACCATGGGCGAGCTTTCGTCGATCCGGCGCCCCAGGGGAGCCAGGATCCGTTCCAGGATCTGCAACACCTGGGCATCATTGATGAAGGTACGATCCGTAAGCTGGATCCTACCCCCTCTTTCCACGTAAACCCGATCCGCTCCGTTGACCATGATCTCTGTGATCTCCGGATCCTGCAAGAATTCCTCCAGATGTCCCAACCCCAGCACTTCGTCGGCGATCTCTTTCACCAGGGTAAGGCGTAGGTTTCGCATCGCCTTCAGTTCGTTGTAGCCTGAGAGAATGTCCGCGATATGAGTTTCCACCTGTCGGCGAAGATTCGCGTCCTGATCCAGGGTCAAATCCAGTTTGCGGACATCGATTCGTTCCATCAACTGCTGGTGCACTTCCAATTTGATCTGCCGCAGGCCCTGCTTATCCAGCCGGTGCCCAGTCAGCTCTTCGGCACGACGACCCCTTTTCGGTCGTCTAATCTTCTTCCACAAACGTCCAAGGGACGAAGGTGACGGTGGCTGGCCCCCCAGCAGTTTTCCATCGTGGACCATCTGCCACAGTCTGTCTGCCATTTCGTGCAGGACCATCCACGGCTCCTCCGGTGGAATCAAGCCAAAGACATCACCACCGGTCAATTCCTTGATCCGGCCTAGGGGAACCTCCCCAGGGAAGAATCTGTTCAGGACAATGTGGAATTGCTCCCATAGATACTGCAACTGCTGCAACCGTTTCCGCCAGGTAACAAGGTGGTGCAGCGCCAGCACATCGCCGGTGGTGACCAGCAAAGTCACCTGAGTACTGTCCAACGCGGCGCTGGTCAGCTCATTCAAGTTGCTGCCACAATCCAAAACCACCACATCGGCAAAGGAAGTCAACTGCCTGACCAGTTCCGCCACATCGGCCCCATAGCCCCACTTGGTGCCACCAATGGGGGCTGCAAGCACCTGTAGACCGCTTTCATGAAGCTCCAAGTAGGGTTCAATGTTGGGCTTGTCCCCCCGGTGCCGTTCCTTCAGCCATTCCTCCAGGGAAGACTGGATCGGAGTGTCCAAGAAAAGGTGGATGTCACCGCCGGACCGCCAATTGAGATCACAGAGCACTGTGTTTTTCCCCGCCAAGGCATAGACCTGGGCCAAACGGGCAGCAAGGAAGGTACAACCGACGCCGCCCTTCACACCCACCACTCCCACAACCAGAGCCTTGTTCAAGATTCTCCTCCCTCCTCCCACCCCTTGCCTTTGGGAAAGGCGGAAAGCAGAATCATCAGTTCGGTCCTCTTCTTTTCCACCGAGGATGTCCTGAAGAGTGAACCGAAAATGGGCAGACTCCCTAAAAGGGGGATCTTGTCCGCGCGTTTGATCTCCTCCTGGATGTACAAGCCTCCCAATACCAAGGTCTCCTGGGGCAGCATCCGAACCTCCGTATACAAGCGTCGGGTCCGTAGAGCTGGAATCACCCCTTGGGTGGTGTGCACTCCGTTCTCCCAATCGAGGGAGCTAACCTCCGGTGCAATGGCAATGACGATGGCGTCCTTTTCCATGGTGGCCGTAACCTCCAAGGAAACACCATAGTCCCGCCACTGGATCTGTATACTTTCGCGGTTTTCCAAGGGGATGGGCACCTGACCACCGGCCAGAAACCGAGCGGGTTTACCACTGGTAACCAACAACATGGGGTTCGCGAGCACCCGAGCCTCCCCAGTCTGTTCCAAAAGCTCGATCCTATTAATCAATGCACTAAGCTGGGCCACCGTTCCCACATTCAGCAGTCCGAATTGGTCAGCGGTGATGGTCCGCTGCCAATCGACCCCGAGGGTACGCAAAGTCCCTTCGTTGAGTTCAACAATATACGTAAGGAGCTGAATCTGACTGGTATCATCAGGAATCTCCGGTTCAGGTTCCGACAACTGAATGAGATTGGCCACGTCGGTAAAAAGCTGCCTGGTAAGCAACTCCGCGGCCTCCCGCTGGGCTGTGGTTGTGGTCTCCCCTTCCAAAACCGCCACCGGGCCCACCTGGCGCAGGTCAATCCCCCACCGGTGTAACTGGCTACTTACTTCATCGAACCAGTGATCCGGCGGCGGCTCTGATCCATCGGTTACCTCCACTGTATACTCCAGGATGTCTTCCCCATCCCAGACCAGGATATTGGTCCTACCGGCACTTTTCCCATTCACCAAGAATTGGGTAGCACTGATCAGTTGCACATCGGCCACCCGGGGATTGCCCACGGCCACCCTGCTGAGCATGTTTCCCGAGATCACCACCGAACTGTCCACCGGTACTGAAATCACTTCGCTAGCTTCGGCAAGACAAAGACTTGCCAGTGTCAGACAGAAAAGAACAACCATGCAGATCTTTGCAAGTTTTCGCATCTGGCTATCCCCTCCTTGCTAATTGAGGTTCCGAATCTGGACCTCTGTTCCTCGAATAATCTCCCCTTGCAGACCAGTGGAAAGATTAGACTCCAGACTGCTTTCCCGGGGCCAACCGATCCCCTGAAGTAGGTTGGTCCATTCCGTCCCCAAAGAACCCGCTTCCTTCTCAAAGGAAAGGCCCCAACGGGCCAAGACTTCCCTCAACTCCACGGGGTCTGTGGACGTTTCGTCGTCGGGCCCCAGTTGGGAACAAAGGACTAAACGCAGACTACTGTAGTCTTCGAAGAGGGCCAAAAGCTGTGCCTCTTCGGGAGACACCCCCAGGGTGACGGTGGTCCGTCCAGAAGTGACGGACGTGGCTCCCGGATCCAGGGAGCCCTGTACGGCCATCACCGGTACCTTCTGGAGCACCCGAATACTTGTGGGACCCGGCAAGCTATTACCCGTAACCACACCGATCACATCCACGTAATCACCCGGCCGCAATAGCCCAGCTTGGGAGCTCCGCTCATCCACCGCCAAAGTGAGGGCATACGTGGCACTGGGCAACCTTTGGGCCAGCGTTTTCCCTGTGTTGATATGCTCCCAAAGCAAAAGGCTGCCAGTAGCGAGATCTGTCAAGGTGGTCCGGCCCAGGACCTGGGACACTTCAGTAATTGCATTGGCGGGAATGTGCTCCTCGGCCATGGATATGGAGGCCAGCATATCCGCCGTAAGCTGCGTCCCCTTCGAAATTGACCTAGCCGCCACAATCACTTGGCCGGTCTCGGTGCTGACCACCCTTTCCTCCAGGGCATGGAGATGATGAAGCGCAAACAAGGTGGCTAAAATGGCCAACAGGAGGGAAAGAAGAATGCGGTGTCTATGGGGCATAGCTCATCACCCCTGTATCCACTGGTTCCGAAGTGCCGGCAATATGCCGGTAGTACAACACCTGGACGTAAGTGACCGGGTCGACTCCCTCGTCGATGAGAATAAAGATCCCCTGGGACGGGCGAAAGAAGGACAGCACCTGCAGGGAAGTTCCTCCTTCGTAATAACGCTGGTGGTGAAGGGGCCACCAGCCACCGTTACCCAAAGCCTGCTGGTAAAACCCTCTCACCTGGGCTGGAGCCATGGGCACTGTGTAGACAAAGGTATCCACCATTTCCTCGTGCTCCGCCGCCCGCAAAAAAGCGATAAGCTGACTATTCATAGGTGTCGGTACCTCGAGGATCACCTCTGCTGGCGCCGAAGTCTGCGCCACCAAAGCAAACTCGAGGCCATCCCGATGGGGCCGGCCCAGCAGCCTTAGCTGGTCTAAGTCAAGGGCCTGGGAAGACCAAGCCATAAGGCCCCTTAGGGCTTGGGGGGAATCGAGAGTTCCCGTGAGCAGACAGACACTTTTTGTGCCGTCGCCATAAAAGAAGGATTGGCCGCCGGCAGCTTGGGCAGGACCCAAAACCAACAGGGCCAACACCAAACAAAACCCAATAACACGCAATCCTCTCACACTCCTCCATTGGATTTGCCGTTAATTCTCCCCGGGTATCCGGGGAATCAACTGCTGACCCATGGTCACCCTGGCCGTCAGGGTGTGCTCTCTTTGGCGAAAGGGTTCCAGGTTAAACAGAGCCGGTACGAGGCACTCCACCGATAAAGTCACCAGGTTACCGTCCCGTTCCACGGTGATCTCCCCGATGCGACTGGGGGCAATGCCGTTTTCCAACAGGAGATCCCGGGCTTCAAAGACCCCGTCCCCACCGGTAGCGGCCACCAAAGCCCCATGGTGGGCCGCCATGTACATAATCTGCTTGGTATGGTAAATCAGGCCGATTTGGGCCGTGGCAAGAAGGAGCCCCACCAAAAGCGGCAGCAGCACCGCCGCTTCGATGAGGGCTTGTCCCTGTTGACGGTCCATCGGGGCACCCCACTTTCTAATACAGATTGGGTGCGAGGGCAGCCTGATACCCGGGAATGAAGGACTTAATCAGGTCGAGATCCATGCCCTCCCAGATCACCACACCTTTCCCGTGGGCAAGCATCGGTGCCCCTTGCCATTGGGCAACAAAACGGCCCCCCAGCTTCGTGGCTAAATCCCGGGGGTTCTTGGAAGCCATGAACCCCACGTAACGTTTGTTCTCCCCTTCCTGCAGCGACACATCCAGATAACCGAGGGGAGCCTTTTGCAGGTTCATTTCCGGCAGTAGCGTCGGAAGGGCCAAGTCTGCCCCACTGATTAGGGCGGCAGCTTCCCCCAGGGCCACGCTCAGGGCCGGAGTGGTGGTCACCGCCACTTCCTGGGCCACATGGGCCCCCCGGGTCAAGGCGGCGCTTAGCCCCTCAGTGATGGGAACCATCAAAGTACCCCCTACCAGGATAACGTTTGCGATGGCCACCGTATTCAACCCGTCGGCCAAGACCGCCGCGGCCGTGTGGGCACCGGCATCCGCGGCGATCTGGGCCTGCATCCGTGCCAAAGTCAGCTCCCCCGTATGAATGACCGCCGCGGCACACATCACCACTACACACAACACCAGGGCCATCAGGATCCCCGCTTGCCCCTGTTCCTGGCGGAACAACCCTAAACTCCATAGTCTGGGTTTCCGTTTCTTCATGACGAACCTCCTTTGGAATCAAACCGACTTCCAGAAGCACCTAGTTGTCTTTAGGACTACAAGAAAACCGGTATTTCGTCTGATACAGCACGCCGGGCATCCACCGCAAAAAGCGAGGGAAGTTTACATAACGGGCGAGGGTACCGTGTCCGGTGACCTGGCCGTTCTCCACCGAGACATCCAGGATACCTCCACCACGGAACACCAAAAGGTGCAGAGCCGTATACAGGCTCTGGGCATAGAATGGATCACCACCGCTTACCGCGGCTTCCCGCACCGCCTTGAAAGTCAGGTACCGATGAACCAAACCGTCATTAAAGAGCACACAGAGGTAAATCAGGCCAAGGACTACCAAAAGCAACACTGGGAGGACGATGGCCGTCTCCAATAGCACTTGACCCGCTTCATCCCGCAGCAAAATCCATCACCCCCGCGGCAGCAAAGATATCCCCAAAGCCAGCAACGTTCCGCCGCTGATGGCAATTCCGTAGGGTAGGGTAAGGCAAGTTCCACGATACTGCCGGCCGCTAAGTAACCATTGAAGAAAGGAAATTAGTTTCCGGTGGCGGACTAACAGTAGCAAAGCCCACAACCCGCCGATCCCTGCGGACAGAACCATGGCAAGAACAGCAAACTCCACTCCCTTGAGGGCACCGACGGCCCCCATCAGTTTTACGTCTCCGCCGCCCATGCCCCCCATCAAAAAGGCCAGATATAAAGGCAAGGAGGCGGCAATACATCCGTAAAGGGAAGACAGAAAACCCGGCCAACGGCCATAGATTCCGTTCACCAGAAGACCGAAGCCAATCAACGGCAGGGTAACCCAGTTATAGATCCGGTTGTACCGGTAATCGGTGTAGCTACAGACCAGCAGCCCGCAAACCAAAGCAATATTCACCATCTTTGGGACCCTCCAACGCGAACGAGGACGGCCAGGGTTTACCAGCCCTGGCCATATTCCTCATTTCTCTTTGATGCCGGAAAGCCTCCTCACTCCCACTGGGAGTCTGTTAGTTTGTTATGGTGTACCTGCGATTTCCTGCGCCAGTTCGTTGAACTTGGCACTGATGCTGCTACCAATCGCCCGCACAGCAGCGATGGTCACCACCGCAATCAGCGCGGTGAGTAAACCGTACTCTGCCATGCTTTGCCCTGTTTCGTCCCTTAACAGCTTCTTTACAGGCTTCATTCCACACCTCCTTACTTTCCGCTACAGATGTTCCTCTTCACCTCCCTTTTTCACCGCCCAATACGCCACTTACGTAAGCTGGAGCAGAAGATACAGTTTTTGGAAGTAACGATCAAGGGCTTGGGTAAACTGCTGATTGACCAGGAGCAATGCCAGCGCCAGCACAGCAGCCAAGAGGGCAAACTCCGCTGCCGCTTGGCCCCGTTCCCCCTTAAATCTCTTCCACCTCCCTCCAGGACGGCTGTCCACTGTTCAATCGATGGGTTTGCGTCCGAGGCTATTATACCCTACCTTGATTTTCGTAAGCAATTACTGAACCACTTGTTAATCGTCACTGCACCAAATTAGCAGTAAAAAACGTCCCCTTCGGGACGTTTTTTTGATGCTTGCTCCAATTCTCAAAAAATCCATGGGATAAATCCAGTATTTATTTACCCATCTTATCCAACGTGGACCGTAGTTCTTCCACCGCCGCAGCAGGATCTTGAGTACCATAGACGTAAGAGCCCACCACGAAAATATCCGCACCGGCTTTGTACACCGGCGGTGCCGTCTCCAGGCTAATTCCCCCATCCACCGAGATGTGGGTGGTAAGACCCCGTCGGGTGAGCTCCTCCCGTAGCCGGGCTACCTTATCCAAGCACTGGGGGATGAATTCCTGGCCGCCAAAGCCGGGATTTACAGTCATAATTAACACCAGATCCAACATATCCAAGACCCATTCGATGCTGGTCAGCGGGGTTGATGGATTTAACGCCACACCACACCCCATCCCTAATTCCTTAATACGCATCAAGGTCCGGTGCAGATGGACACAGGCCTCCACATGGACGGTGACAAAATTGGCCCCCGCCTCGGCCAAAGGTTCCAGCAACACATCGCAGTTATTCACCATCAGATGGCAATCCAAATCCAGCGGGGTCACTTTCCGTAAAGCCTTAACCACCGGGGGACCGAAGGTCAAGTTCGGCACAAAGGACCCGTCCATGATATCCACATGGATTAGATCCGCATTGTCCACTTTCGCCACTTCTTCGGCCAAACGGGCGAAATCAGCACTAAGGATTGAAGGTGCTATTTTAAACAATCCTCACTACCTCATTTCCATTGTTCATCCATGATCACTTCCAATTCCTCCAGGAAGGTCAAATACTGGTCATAACGCCACGCGGGAATTTCCCCCTGGGCCACCGCCTCTTTGATGGCACAATCCGGTTCGTCCCGGTGACGACAATCGGCGTAATAGCAGTTGGAAAGATAACGGCTGAAGAAAAAGCTATCCAGCTCCACAGGCTCGATCCCGGAAAGGGAGATCCGGGTAAAACCTGGGGTATCGGCGATGAAACCACCCTTTGGCAAGGGATACAAGACAACCTCCCGGGTGGTGTGGCGTCCCCGCCGCAAGCGGTGGCTCACATCACCCTCTTCCTGGATCCGCTCTCCCAAAAGGCGATTAAACAATGCTGACTTGCCCACCCCTGAATCTCCCGCCAATACGGCGATGGACCCGGAAAGCAACGCTGTCAACTCGTCAATCCCGTCCCCCCTCACGGCACTGGTCCGCACACACTTGTACCCCTCCCGGGCATAGGCTTCGATATACTGGGCCAGTTGGGGGGACTCCTCGGCCAGGTCCACCTTATTCCAACAGATAATACATTCCAGATCCTGCTGATGGGCAGCCAACAGAAGACGGTCCAGCAACACCAAATTCACCGCCGGATAGGCCACAGAATTGACCACCACCAAGACATCGGCGTTGGCCACCGGCGGACGGACAAGTTCCCGGGTCCGGGGCAACACCTGCTCCACAACTACCTCGGTGGGGGTGGTGGCACGGACATACACCCGATCACCCACCAAGACTCGCTGGTGTTCCCGTTTGATCTTTCCCGGGACAAGGCAACGGAGCACCTCGCCCGTCTCGGTCTGCACGTCGCAAAACCCGCCTACTGTCCTAATTACAATCCCCGGTTGCATCCTCAGCCTCCCATGCTCTCCATACCTGATTCTCCTATCTGAGATATTCCTCTAAGATCAACCAACCACCCACGTAAACCTGCACCCGTACCTCAGGACCATAGCCCACTGCCTCCCGCACAATGGTCTCGCCACCGTCCACCAACTCTTGCATCACCTGCCGGATACCTACCTTGGTATCGTCCACCACCAAAACCAGGACTTCCTGGGGCGGACCATCGGGTACCCGGATAGTGATTGTAGCCCGTTTTAGACCATCGGGGGTGGGCTCGACCGGTGCCGTTGGTGGTTCTTCTGGTTCGGACTCTGCCTCTTCCTTCGAAGCCGGCGGAGGTTCAACGGTATCAGGAATTTCCGCCTTGGTCTCGGGTCGCATCCGCGGCCCATGGCTATATACCACATCCACGGTGGTACCTTGGGGGACTTCCGCTTCGGGTCGGGGATTTTGATCAATAATTAGCCCCTCGGGCACATCATCGGAAAAATCAGGGAAACGATTCCCCATGGCCAATCCCCGTTGGAGCAACTCCTGCTCCGCTTGATCCAAAGACAAGCGGCGTAGATCCGGTACCACCACCGTTGTTGTCTTGTGGCGGACCGCGATCACCACATCAATGCTGCTACCCTCGGGAACACTGCCGGACATGGGTTCCTGGGAAAGGATTTGGTCCACCTCCACATCGTCGCTGGCCTCTTCCTCCAGAACCCGCACCTTTAGTCCCCGTTCATCCAGCAACAAAGCCGCATCCCGCAGGGACAAACCCACCACCGTGGGCACTTCCACCAAGCGGGGGCCACGGCTGACCACCAACTCCACGGTGCGATGCTTCTTCACGATCCTGCTGCCCCGGGGATCCTGGGAGATCACCCATCCTTCAGGCACTTCCAGACTGTGGACCCGCTGATCAATACTGGGCTTCAAACCCGCCTGCTGTAAAACTTCGCTGGCCTCTTCCACCGGCATCCCTCGCACGTCGGGTACGGGAACATCGGGCGGAAAGATCATCTTCCGGGCCTGTAATAGGCCTACCCAGGACAAGCCGGCAAAGAGAATCAAGATGAGAAAAGTCCACAGGAACTTGCGCCCCCAAGACCCACGCCGCGGCTTCTTTTGCTCCGGAACCACCTCTGTGGGTTGCAGCTCTCCGTTGCCCACTGCCGGCACCAACTTAGTCGTTTCCAGGGAACTGGTATCTTCGAGATCTTCGTCACTCTCTTCGGTATTATCAAAACCAGTAGCCATGAGTCCCGTCTCCCAGATCGCCTGTAACAGCTGTCCGGCGTTGGCAAAACGATCCTTCGGATCCTTGGCCATGGCCTTCTTCACGATCAAGGCCACTTTCGCGGGCAAATCCGGTCGCAACGATTCGATAGCGGGCGGCTCTTCTCGCAAATGCTTCAAAGCAATACTCACCGGTGTTTCCCCCTCGAAGGGCAAGTGACCGGTAAACATCTCATACATGACCACACCCAAAGAGTACAGATCCGCCGCGCCGCTGATTTGACCTCCGCTCACCTGTTCCGGGGAGGAATAATGGACCGAACCCAATACGAAGCCGGTCTGGGTCAGGGTGGAACTGCTCACCGCCCGGGCAATACCGAAATCAGTCACTTTGATCCGACCGTCCCGGGTCAGCACAATATTATGGGGTTTGATATCCCGGTGTACGATCTTATGGGCATGGGCGTGCTCCAAGGCCTTGGCGATCTCAGCGGCAACCCAGAGTCCTTGGCCCACGGAAAGCTTCCCCCGCTGCTTAATAAGGGTCTTCAGATCCGTACCCGCCAAGTACTCCATCACTAAATAGTAGATACCATCCTCTTCACCCACATCATAAATGTTCACCACATTAGGATGGGAAAGACTGGCCGCGGCTTGGGCCTCAAGGCGAAAACGCCGGACAAAATCCTCGTCCTTGGCATAGTTCTCCCGCAGTACCTTCACCGCCACAGGACGACACAATAACCGGTCCTGGCCAAGGTAGACAATAGCCATTCCGCCGGCGCCGATTTCACTTTCGATCTCGTATCTTTGGGCAAGGACTCTTCCCAGCAATTCTTCCACCCCTCACAGCAACTATTATACAACAAATCTCAGTCTTCCTCATCCTTCGCCGAGGATCTCCAAAAGGATCCGCCGGGCAATGGGTGCCGCCACCTGGCCCCCAGAGCCACCGTTCTCCACCACCACAGTGACAACGATCTGCGGTGCTTCCGCTGGGGCAAAGCAAGTAAACCATGCATGGGGCTTTCCATGGGGATTCTCCGCACTGCCAGTTTTTCCCGCGATATCGATGCCTGAAACCTGGGCTAAGGTACCTGTCCCTGCTTCCACCACCGCCAACATGGCCCGCTTCATCTGGTAAGCGGCAAAACTGCTAATCACCCGCTTAGGCAAGGCCGGCGGCAACCTATGCTCATCGCCGTCAGCATCGACCAAGGCTTCCACCAGATAGGGTTGGGGACACAAGCCGCCGTTGGCAATGGTGGCCGTAAGCAGGGCCATATCTAAAGGAGTGACCAATAGGCTGCCCTGACCAATGGCAAATTGTACCAATTCCACCAGGGTAGCAGGTTTATTCAACCTTGGCCGCGAGGTGGCCACCCCCAGCTTCTTATGTGCACCAAAACCAAGGCGCTCTACGTAATCGAAAAGCCGTTCAGCACCCAAGTCCAAAGCCAATTGACCAAAGACGACATTAGACGATCGCCGAAAAGCCTCCAATAGACTGATTTCCCCCGGTTCAGTAGAATAGGCGTTGTTTAGAGAATAGCCTTCCACCAACCAGGATGTCTGGTCCAAGAAGGTATCGTGCAGCTCGTAAAGACCCGTATCCAAAGCCGCGGCCAAGACCAACATCTTAAACAGAGAGCCCGGTGGATATAAACCCTGGACCGCGCGATGAAGAAGCGGCGCTGCGGGGTCCTCCCGTAGACTGGCCCATTGGGCATAAACCTCATTGGGATCGAAATTGGGATAGGATACCAAGGCGCGCAGGGCACCGCTGGTAGGGTCCAAAATCACCACCGCCCCCTGCCGGGCCCCGAGGGCCTCCTCGGCAATCCGTTGGTACTCCACATCAATGGTAAGCCGCAAATGATTACCGTAATGCTTCTCCCCCTTGAACAGCCGCCACTGGCACAGATACAAAGAGGCACCGGTTAAACCCAACAGGTGCTGATCGTAAGCCTGCTCCAGACCGCTTTGTCCCAGGACCCGATGGTCATAGCCCACGATGGCACCCAAGGACCGAGGCCCGGTATAACGTCCGGAGGATACACCCGCCTGGGCCAAGACCCGACCTTGGTAATCAAAGATGCCCCCCCGAATGATCTGTTCCCGCAGCGTCTGGATTCGCGGATTCCCCGCAGATCTGGCCAAGGAGGGCGCCCAGACCACTTGGAAGAACCCCCCGGCCAGGATCAACATCAAGATGCAGCCAATGAAGAGTTTGCCCAGCCTGTTCAGACCCTTGATTGTTCCTGCCATCGTCGGTTCCCCCCTGGGTGGGCCGCCACTAAACCAAGGGCACACCACAATACGACCAGGGAACTGCCGCCATAGCTGACAAAAGGCAGGGTAATACCCGTCAGGGGCAGCAGCCCCAGATTGCCACCCACAATGCACAGAATCTGTAACCCTAGCATCAGGGCTACTCCAGCACACAGCAGACGCTCCTGCCCCCGCTGGGCGCGCAGAGCCCTTTTGTACAAGTAGGTAAGCATCAGCACATAGGTCCCCAGCAAACCCACAACGCCCAACAACCCTAACTCTTCCCAAAGGGCCATGAGCACGAAATCTGTATGTACCCGAGGAATGAAATGGGGTTGTCCCAATCCTAAGCCCGTGCCGGTAAAACCTCCCGCGGCAGCGGCATAAAATCCTTGCAACAACTGGTGGTAGATTCCCTCTCCCCGCCACAGACTCAACCAGTCCGCAAGACGCGTCCGCCCATGGGGAAACAGGTAGGTGGCTAGTAAAAGCCCCACAAAACCCAAGGCTCCGCCAGCCAACAGGGTGGTCCACCGGCCGTCCACAAGGTAAAGCATGCCCCAAAAGATCCCCGAAATCAACAACACCCCGCCCAGATCCCGCTGTAAACCAAGGGCCAACAGACTGCATAACCAAAGCCCAAAGGGCGGCCCCCACAGATCTCGGTAGGAAAAAAACCCCCGGCGATCACGCAACACCACCGGTGTGCCTTCTTTGCTTACGTGGGCAACGAGGTAGAGGATCAACAGCAATTTGAAAAGCTCCGTAGGCTGAAAAGTGAAACTAGAAAAATGCAACCAGGCCCGGCTGCCTCCCGCCTGTACACCAAACAGGGCGGTAACAAAAAGCAGTCCCGCCCCCAACAAACCCAAAGGCCGACCCATTTTCTTCAGGGGCATTTTGGCACCAAACAGGCTCAAACAACCGAAACCCACCAGCCCCAACAGGTACGCGCATAGCTGCCGCCCCAGCAATTGGGGGGCCAACCGGGCCACCATGATAAGGCCCATCCCCGACAGGAGCACCGCAGGTGCAAAGAGGGTGGCATCGATCCGATCCCTTTGGTAGGTGAATACCGCCTGGGCTACAAAGACCGGACCGGCATAGGCGAGGAAATACCATGGGTTGAAGGGTTCTGACAGCCAGACCAAAAACAGCCCCCACAAGCCCACCACGGTAGCAGTGCCCACCATTGACCACTGGTGCCGGTCCCTCAAGAACCCTGTAGACGCTGCCAATCCTCAGACACTCCCATCGACCTGGACCACCACCGCAGTCACATTATCTGTGCTGCCTTGCTCCAGGGCCCGCTTTACCAGTTGCTCCGCTTTCCCCTGGGGAGATCGATCCTGGGAGAGGAGACCCGCGATCCAGTCCTCTTCTACGACAGTGAAGACTCCATCGGTACAAAGCAAGAACAGATCCCCCGCGTAGACATCACCGGAACCAGTCTCCACCATCACCGTGGGTTCCACCCCAATGGCCCGGCTGAGGACGTTGCTCAAGGGATGATTCAACGCCTCAGTCTCAGACAAGCGGCCACTCTGAACCAATTCAGCCACCAGGGAATGATCCTGGGTGAGCTGGGTCAACTGCCCCTTCCGGAACAAGTACAGCCGGCTGTCCCCCACATGACCAAAGGCGTAACCCGCATCACACAGTCCCAAGGCCGTCAGGGTCGTCCCCATGCCGTAATAGTTCGGCACCAGCAAAGCTTGGGCATAGACATCACGATTAATCTGCGCAAAAAGAAGAGCGAAGTATTCCTCAAGGGCCTTTTCATCTGCAAAGTTGGCCTCCTTGCTTCCCTGCCGAAGACCCCTCAGGGCCACAAAGCTTGCCACTTCCCCCGCATTGTGGCCACCCATACCATCGGCCACGGCAAATAGCCGCCCGTGCAGTAGATAGCTGTCTTCATTGTTGGCCCTCACCAAACCCGCGTCGGTCTTAGCCCCTACCCGTATCCGCAAAACCCTTCACCACCACAAAAAGATAACTTCCGATGTTCAACACATCCCCCAGGGATAAGACGGCCTCCTCCTCCACCGGATTCCCATTCACATAGACACTGTTTTGGTCCAGTTTCCTCAACACCAGACCATCCTCTTGTTCTAGCCGCAGATGGAACATAGCGACCGCTTCCTCAGGCAGTTCCACATCATTTAGCGGACCCCGGCCCATACTCAGGGGCACTGCCCGCATCAGATCCCCAGGCTTCAAGCTCTGTTTTTCCGCAGACGCTTCATCACTGGTGAAGAGGAGCCGGCCAGAGACCAAAGGTGGCCTGTGGGCACAACCCACGAACAGTAGCCCAAGGGGGTAATCATCCTTTTCCAGTATCTTGAGGAACTGCCCCAAAAAGCGATAGAGCAGGTACAAAAACAGGAAACGTCCCAACCAAACCACTAGGTACATCTTACTCTCCTGCGACAAACTTGAACAGTGTATTTCCACACAGGATCCGATTCCCATCGGCAAGCTGGGTCTCTTCAATCCGTAAGTCGTCCACGTAGGTACCGTTCTTGCTACTCAGATCCCGCAAAAACACCTCACCCTCCCGCACCACCACCACCGCATGCCGGCGGGAAACACAGGGATCAACGAGCACCAGATCATTGTCCTGCTCTCGCCCGATGGTAAACTCCCCCTCTTCGGGAAGATAAAAGCGCATATTCTGCTCGGGCCCCGACAAACAGACCAAGTACATCCTGGTCCTCTCGCCAAAAATGCGGGTGGCCTGTTCCACCTCTCCCTCCTCGGTCAGGGTATCTTCCAGGGGGGGAAGCCCTTTGGTGACACCGGTCTGGACGCCCACATCATCAAAGAAGGCCTGGATCTCCATACAACCGGGCTTAAGTTGATTTCCCTGTTGGAAGCTGACCTGGGGCGAGGTGAGGAAATGCAGTCCTTCCCTTTGGGCGATCCCCACCAAGTGCTGACACAGCTCTTGGGCAAGGGTCTGTTGAAGGGGGGCAATCTGTGCGTAGTCCGCCGGGTGAAGCTGAACGACGTACCTGTTCGGCACATAGATCCGACTCACACTGACCTTCCTTTGGCGCTGCATAACCGCGGATAACTCCTTACCGATCTGGACCGGGATATAGGGCCCGGCCAATCGTGTGCCGAACAGGCGATGAATCAGTCTACGGAAAAAGGTCGTCACCCGACCAATCAGGGACATTCCTCTCACCTTTCTGTTCTACCGATGCTCGTGGCTAGCTGTCCACAAGCCGCCAGGATGTCGCCCCCCCGTTCCCTACGCACGGTCACGGGGATCCCGGACCGCCTGACCACCTCTTGGAAGGCGGTTACCACTGCATCCGAGGGACGGCAGAAACCATCGACGGGATTTACGGGAATCAAATTCACATGGCACAAAAGGCCCCGCACCAGCTGCACCAGTCTCGTAGCATGGTGACGTTGATCATTAACACCCTCGATGAGGGCATACTCGAAGGTCACCCGGCGTTTTGTCTTGTCGGCATAGTAAGCCGCAGCCTTAACCAGTTGATCCAAGGGATACTTCCGGTTAATGGGAACCAACCGGTTTCGTAATTCATCCTCAGGAGCATGCAAAGAGATGGCCAAGCCGATCTGCAATCCTTCATCGGCCAACCGTCGGATTTGGGGCACCAAACCACAAGTGGAAACCGTAATCCGCCGACTCCCCATGGCTAGCCGATCCGGATCGGTCATGGCATAGATTGCATCCAACACCGTCTCGTAATTGGCCAGGGGCTCGCCCATTCCCATGAAGACCACGTTGGTTACCGGTCCCTTGGCGTATCGCTCCGCCATCAGGAGCTGTTCGATGATCTCCCCACAGGTCAAGTTTCGAGAAAAGCCCATCTTACCCGTGGCACAAATGGCACAG
This sequence comes from Bacillota bacterium, assembly GCA_012839765.1. Classification (NCBI taxonomy): domain Bacteria; kingdom Bacillati; phylum Bacillota; species Bacillota bacterium. The sequence goes on along the minus strand of DUMW01000082.1, from coordinate 58,899 downwards.
CCCATGGCGCATCCGACCTGGGTAGAGATACAGACTGTGGCCCGCTGTTCTTCCTCAGCGGGGATGAGCACAGTCTCAATCCTCGCTCCGTCAGTAGCTTCCAAGAGAAATTTCAGCGTTCCATCTTTGGACTTCCGCTTCTGTCGGATCCGCAACGGTTTCAAATCCGCGACCTTCTTCAGTTGGTGCCTCAGTTCCAAAGGCAGATCCGTCATCTGTTCAAAATCCGTCTCCCTTTCCTGATAAATCCACCGCATCAGCTGCCGGACCCGATAAGCCGGGTATCCCCAGCTAGCCAGCAAGTCGGTTAACTCCCGTGGAGACAAGTCTTTTAATGATATCGGATCAGTTAAGTCGCTCAAAGGTTGCACCCTCTCTGCACCGTTAATATTATCTCACGAAATTACCAGGGTATACCAACCTGGAAACTCCTGTTAGATCTATTGACATCTATTCTACCATAAAGTATAATGCCTGTGATATGTTTTTGAAACGAGCGCCGGGGTGTAGCGCAGCTTGGTAGCGCGCATCGTTCGGGACGATGAGGCCGCGAGTTCAAATCTCGCCACCCCGACCATTTTTTGTTTTCCTACGGCAGCACCGATTTTTCCGGTGCTTTCTTTCTTTCAGGGAGGGTACCCGCGTGCGTTACAAAAGCTCATCGCTGGTCAACACAATCCTCGGTTGGTTACTCCTCTTGCCGGCATGTCTGGCCGTTGGCTTTTTCATCTGGTTACCCTTCGTCGGTTTGGTCCGGATGAGCCTGCACGCCATCGACCTTTCCCAAGCTACCAGTACATACGTAGGATTCACCAATTTTCAAACTTTACTGGCTGACGCCGCCTTTCGCAGCTCCATCAAGGTTACCCTCGCCATTGCTGTGGGAAAACTGCTTGTTGCCGCCCTGGGCCTCTGGCTAGGCCAGCAAGGGGCAAGGGCCTATCATTCCAATCTATATAAACTGTCTTTGAGTTCCTGTTGCTTGTTAGGCTCCACCGGCCTGTTTTATGGTACTTTCCAGGGGGCATACATATTACTGTTGGACAAGAATATTAATCTGGGACTTTTCGGATCCAGCACCACAGCCCTCCTCAAAGGGATCCTCATGGAGGGGTTGGTGCTTCTTCCCTGGGCCATTCTGTGCGGGTACATCATTGCAAGCCTCACGGAACGGGGCAATCTAAAGTACGAGAGCAAATCCACGGGCTTTATCCTGGGGCTCATTTTCTTTTTCGCCGGTGGCCTAGTTACATTCAACCTGTTATCGGACCGGACAATGGCAGGCTTCATCAATACCGGTCTACAGGGAGGCGTCGCCGCCCAGGAACTGGCGGCTGCCGCCGCGGTCTTCTTAGCCATTCCCTTGCTCATCCTAGGCCTTCTCACCTGGTGGATTATGGACCAGCGTCAGCCCGTGATCACCACCAGTGCGGGAACAAACTGGACGGGCCAAAAGCAGGGTTCCTGGTTGCGCTACCTGCCCACAGCCCTAATGGTACTCTTGCTGGTACCCACCCTGGCGTTACTGATTTCCCATCAGTTCTCCACGGGGCTTTCCTCCATCGCGGTACCCTTCCAGAAGTGGACCGCCAACGGGTTTGCCGTAGCCGTGGTGGTGATCGCCTTACAGTTGTTCCTGGGAGCCCTCGCAGCCTATGCCCTGAACGTGTTAAGACCCGTGGGAAGCAGATTGGCAGCCCTTTTTCTTACGGCACCGCTTTTCTTGTTCCCCTTTATATTGACACCCTTCTTGCGGATCATGCTCTTCAACCTGGGGCTATTTAACAATCGCTGGGCGATCGCCCTATGTCTTGGGGTTTCACCATTGAGTATCTTCATCTTCCGCCTGTGTCTAGGCAATAGACAACCCAGCAATTGGGGTGTCTCGGTCCTCCTGGTGCTCTTGATCTCCCTGGCTCAAAGCTTTTCTCATTTTTCCTTTGAGCAATCGGTGATCCTCACCTCGGACAAGCTCACCCTCACCGCTGGGTTGAATGATCTCGGCCTATTTCTGGAATATGGCCCCACCGTTGCCCTGCGGGCCTACGGTTGGAGCCTATCCTATCTGATCCCCCAGGTACTCCTGGTCTTTTTGTTCTTAGTGTTTCTTCTGCCCAAACTGGGTCTAAACAGCGGGACATCCGCTACCTAGCCACCCGCAACCGGTCCGCAAGCTTGGCGATCAAGACGGAATTGGTGGGCATGGGCGTTTCCCCGTTTAAGTGTGATCCCAATAGGGTAATAAGGAATTCCCGGTTACCCCTGTGCCAAGTGGTGACCAAAGCGTTTCGGATCGCCGATTCAACTCCCGAAGGCGTCGAATGGTGCCGCTCAGCGATCACAGGGTAAACCTGCTTCGTCAATCCCCCGAGGAGCGTGGGGTTTTCCATAACCATCAGCACTGCTTCCTTTAGATACACGTGCCCCTTGAAATGGGACGGCAGACCGATCTGATGCAGCAAGTCCATCAACATCGCTTCCGCGCGTCGCAGGGAACCTCCGGGCAGGGAACCGTTTTCCGACGACCGACGACTGGTCACACTGGCGTCTTGCGGGGGCGCAGCGGTGGTTGCGGCCCCGAACTGACGAATCCGTTCCACCAGGATGTTGAGGTTGATCGGCTTCACGATGAAGTACTTGGCCCCTAGTTCCGTCATGCGCTCCACCATCTCGTCCCGCGCAAAGGCCGTAAGTACGATAACAACGGGATACTTTTCCAGGTCCAAGGTGTGCATGCGCTCCATGACACCGATCCCATCTAGTTTTGGCATCGTCAGGTCCAACAGCACCACATCGGGGCTCAATTCTTGAATCAGCTCGAGGGCTGCCTCCCCATCGTGGGCAACTCCACAGGGTTCTATATCCGGCGACTGTGAAAAGAACTGCTCCAACTGTTGACACAGTTCTACGTTATTATCGACAATCAGTACTCTCAACAATAAAGTTCTCCACCCTTCCTGTTACTTCTTCGTGCGTACATTGCACAAGATCATCGTATAGGGAGCTAGGGCGGCGGCATTTATCGTTGTAGTCTGCTAGGGCAGTGGTCGACTAATACCGGCAGGACACAAAGATCTCCCGCGCATGCCTGGCAGGGTAATTCAAACCGTAAACCACTGGACCCCAAGATACGGGAATTCCAGAACACCCATAGACGGTCCACTCTGCTACGCTCTTCACTAACCCTTCCGCTCCGCTAGACCGTTCCGGGCCCTACGGTTCTTCCCCTCTGGCCGGCAGCTTATCCTTGCACCCACTCTACCCCGCAGACGGCAATCACAAACTCCCTGTTGGCACCTGAACAACGTATCTGAAGCTTCCATCGTTGCTGCACCAGGCCCATCCATGGCCCCTTGCTTGGGTTTGTCGACAACTCCGCTCCCAAATTTTCGCGCTGCGGTACATATTCTGTAAACCGATCGTTAATTCCTGCTTTTCCGCTCCAAATAGTTGACTGTTACCAGAAAGGAGCTGTGAAACGAAGTGCGAAGCAATAACGACCACGAAAGTCCGGACTTTCTATGGTTCTCAGCGAAAAACCTCGGAAAATGGCCCCACCCGATCAACCTATAGCCCATAGGGGATCTCCCCACTACCCTCGCCGGTGTTGCCCTAGTCTCATAGACTCATCCCCCATATCATTCGGCCCGCAGGATGGCACTATCACAGCATCCAATCTCTACGGACAATCTCTGCCCCGTTACACCAGCAGATACCAAGCCGATTGCATTCATGCAAAAAGGACCCAGTCGAAGAAGACCAGGTCCTTTGGATGGTACAGATTGATTCTTAGTCCCGGCGTGAATTGCGAAGGATGAGCAGACGCAGCAATTCCCCTACGGCCACCGCCACCGCCGCCACATAGGTTAAGGCCGCAGCACTTAAGATCTCCCGGGTCTGGCCCACTTCTCCTTGGACGATATATCCGCCAGTGGTCAACATACCCATGGCCCGCCGACTAGCGTTAAACTCCACCGGCAGGGTGATCACCTGAAACAGGATGGCCGTCAGGAAGAAGAGAATCCCCAGATCCATTAGCCAACCTAAACCCGCTCCTTGGAAGAACAGTCCCATGAAAACCAAGGGCAAAGCCATCTGGGAACCGAATGCGGCCAAGGGGAAAATGCTATTTCGCAAGGCCAAGGGCAGGTAGTTCCTCGCATGCTGCAGGGCATGGCCCGTTTCATGGGCCGCCACGCCCAAAGCCGCCACGGACCGTCCATCGTAGACTTCCGGCGAAAGGCGAATTACCCGGGCCCGAGGATCATAGTGATCCCCCAACATCCTGTTCGTACGCACCACTTGCACATCATACAAGTTGTTTCGATCCAAAAGCTCCCGAGCCACCTGGGCCCCGGTCTTCCCGCTATAGGCCGGGTGACGGAGATATTTCCTAAAGGTGTTTTGCACCTTCATCTGCGCGTACATGGCAAAGACAAGAACCGGTAACAGGATGATCCATGTGGAGTAGTATTGCAGAAGATACATACCGTTAACCTCCTTTACGCTAGTGTTGGCTTCTCACATCGCGATTAAACTGAGGACAGCTTCTTCCAATTGACCCAAATCCACTTCGGTTTCGAAACAGGGTCCTTTGGGTCTCTGGTTGATCACCCCAAGGACATTTAGCCGGGTACCCACATCGATGATGCCGCTAAGCAGGTCCCGTTCGCAGGCCACAGCCACAACCGCTTGGGGGTTGGTCTCCACAACGGCCCGCCGTGCCTGGGTACCCCCCGCGCAAACCACTAAACTGAACCCCAACCGATCCCGTAACGCCAGCAAAGCACCTAAAGGACACTGCCCGCAGCGGTGACAATTGTCTACAGAACCCGTCACCTTCCTGAGGCAGTTGGCCCGCTGCAAACAGGCGGGCACCAGCACCAACAGGCGATCGGACTTCACTTTCTCCGGTTTGCGCAGATGGATCAGGCGATTGTGCACCGCAATGTAGGAGCCCCGCAATAGATCCTTGGGGACCCGTAGAATCTTGCCGAGGAAGAGAGAAACCGGTAACAATATGCGCAGTGTCCAGTGGATCGCAGGCTGCAAAATCGCCACATGGCAACGCCTGCTCAGCACCCACACCAAAGCCACAATTCCTACAAACAACAACACCAACAAAAGGCCCAAGGCCACCTTAAGAGCAGAAAACACCACTGCCACTTGTTCTCCCAGCCTGGGCAAGTAAAGGACCAATCCTGCCAAGAGCACAATTAGCCCGAAGGCGGCAGCCAGTAATCCGACGATTAACCGGGTATTCCCCTCATGTACCCGGACTCTATCCATCACCCAGAACCTCCCCCGGGGTAATCCCGTAACCGTTGATATAATCCCTGGCGGTAAGGATCTTACGGGCCGGGGCTTGCACCGCGGTCAAATACAGAATCCCTTCGCCACAGGCCACTCCGATCCCCCGTTCCGGATCCACCCTGAGGACAGTACCGGGCAGAGCTTCGTGTTCGGCCGCTTCGGCCACCGCTCTCCATACCCGCAGGGACATCCCCCGGTGGGTACAGTAGGCCAGGGGCCAGGGGTTCATAGCACGGACCAGGCGTTCAAGGTTTTCGGCCGGCTTCTCCCATTGGATTCGTCCCAACTCTTTCGTCAGCTTTGGGGCCAAGGTGGCCTGGGAATCATCCTGGGGTTGTGGAGTGATTTGCCCCTGGACCAAAGCATCCAAGGCTTCAAGCAGTGCCTCCGCCCCCAACTGGGCCAGTTTGTCATGGAGGGAACCACCGGTCTCGTCCTTGGCAAGGAACACCTCCCGCTGGTAAAGCACATCGCCCGTGTCCCATCCGGAATCCATCTGCATAATGGTCACTCCGGTGGTCTTCTCTCCTTCCAGGATGGCCCATTGGATGGGAGCCGCCCCCCGATACTTCGGCAACAGCGACCCATGGACATTGATACATCCATAGCGACCCAGCTGCAAAATCTCATCGGGGATCTTCTGGCCAAAGGCCACCACCACGATAGCATCGGGATCCAGGGCCTTTAGCTGATCCACGAATTCTGGTGTGGCCACCCGCTCCGGCTGGGCCACAGGAATGTCAAGTTCCTGGGCAACCTCCTTCACCGGCGAAGGCTTCACCCTTTGCCCCCGGTCCCGGGGTCGATCCGGCTGGGTTACCACCAACACCACCTGGTGCCGCTCCGCTAGGGCCCGTAAGGTGGGAACGGCAAACTCCGGTGTACCCATGAATACGATCCGCACAGTCAGGCTCCTTCCTACTCCGTGTCTTCCGCCACGCTCGTGGCCTTGTCGATGAACAGGATCCCGTCCAGATGATCGATCTCGTGCTGTAGAATCCTGGCTAGCAGGCCATCGGCCTGGATTTTCACGGGCTTGCCCTTCTCGTTCAACCCTTGCACCTGTACTTGGGCATAGCGTTTCACGTAGCCCGTTACTCCGGGAATGCTCAGACAACCTTCCACCTCGATGTCTTCCCCATCGGTCTTGGTAATAACAGGATTAACCAGTGCAATCAGTCCGTCACCGGCGTCGGCCACAATCACCCGGATGGGCTCGCCGATCTGGGGAGCCGCCAGGCCCACCCCGTCTGCGGCATACATGGTCTCCGCCATGTCGTTGATCAAAGCCGTTAACTTCTTGGTTACCCGTTCCACCGGTTGGGCAACCTGTCGAAGGACTGGATCGCCCTCCTTGATAATCTCTCTTCGTGCCATCTTAATTGGGCAATGCTGCCCACGCCCCCTTTTATCTCAATACATGGACACCGGATTGATATCCACAAAAACAGCCACATCCGGTGCCACCTCTTTTATTCTATCAATATTCGCCGCCTTTCGCAAAGTGGCAAGGTCGCGCCCTTTCAGGATAATCTGCCAGCGATACCTTCCCTGCAACCGGCTCAAAGGACAGGGTACGGGACCTAGTACCGCGACCTCAGGATCACCAAGACTGCGCTGGATAGTGCCAAAGTGCTGCTTGGCTCCCTCCACCACCCGCTCCTCCTCCTCCCCGGAAAAGACCATCCGCACCAGATTTACAATGGGCGGATAGGACACCTTGCGTCTGAAGGCGATCTCCCTGTGGTAAAAGCTTTCATAATCGTGGTGTTGGGCTGCTTGGATACTATAGTGCTCGGGGTTATAGGTCTGGACGATCACCCGGCCCGGCCGATCACCGCGCCCGGCCCGTCCCGCCACTTGGGTGAGGAGTTGAAAGGTCCGCTCCGCCGCCCGGTAATCGGGAATATTCAAGGTGAGATCCGCGGCCATGACCCCCACCAGGGTGACCCGGGGAAAATCTAGGCCCTTGGCTACCATCTGAGTACCGATGAGGACATCCAATTGGTGGTTGCGGAAATCTCCTAGGATCTTCGTAAAGGAGCCTTTGCGTTTGGTGGTATCTCCGTCCAGACGGCCGATCCGGGCCTGGGGAAATAAAGCAGCCAGCTGTCGTTCCACCCTTTGGGTACCGGCCCCAAAGCCCCGGAAGCTGTTACTACCGCACTGGGGGCAGGCGGGGGGCAACCCTTGCTCCAGGCCACAGTAATGGCAACATAACCGGTCCACATCTTCATGGTAGGTCAAAGCCACCGCGCACTGTTGGCAATAAAGGACATGTCCACATTCCCGACAGAGTACAAAGCCGAGGGTGCCCCGCCGGTTTAAAAACAGGATCACCTGTTCCTTCTGTTGGAGAGCCAGAGCAAGCTCCTGCTGGAGGCGACGGCTAAACATGGAACGGTTCTTCGCCTTCAGCTCCCTACGCATGTCCACGATCTCCACTTCCGGCAGGGGACGGTTGTGGATCCTCCTGGGCAAGGTCAGCAATCGGTATTCCCCCCCACTGGCCAAATAATAGGATTCTAGGGAGGGGGTGGCACTGCCCAAAAGCACCAAGGCATCATTCAACTGGCCCCGCTTGATGGCCACCTCCCGAGTATGGTAGGGAGGTTGGCCCTCTGCTTGCTTGTACGTGGTCTCGTGTTCTTCATCCAAAATGATAAGACCCAAGTTTTCCACGGGGGCGAAGATCGCGGAGCGAGCCCCCACCACTATGGGTGCCTCCCCCGAGGCGATGCGGTGCCATGTATCGAACCGTTCCCCATCGGACAGTCGACTGTGCATCACCGCCACATCATCGGAAAAACGGCTCTTGAACAGCCCCAGCATCTGAGGGGTCATGGCAATCTCCGGCACCAGCAAAATTGCGGACTTCCCCAAGGCCCGGGTCGCGGCGATGAGCTGCAAGTATACTTCCGTCTTGCCGCTGCCGGTAACCCCGTGGAGCAAGGAGACTCCTCCTTGGTTGCTTTCCAATTGTCTTTTAAGCTCCAAAAAGACCTCTTCCTGATCCTGGGTAAGGGGAAGGGGAACACTGCTCCCATGTCCATGAACCTCGGTCAAGGGATCCCGGTCCACCCTCAAGTCTCCGGAGCGCAGGTAGCCCTTTTCCTCCAGGGCCCGGAGGGCACTATAGGATAGACCCTGGCGGGTCAGGGCCACTAGGGTTACCTTTTCACAGGGACAAGTCCCTCCACAGGAAGACGAAAGGCATGTCTTGGCAAAATGGTCCAGGACTTCCCGCTGACGCGCCCCCTTCAGCAGGGTGATCACTTTCTGGAGCTTGTCCGCGGGTATGTTTAGTTGGTAGGCCTTCACATAACGAGGAGTCGAGGGCTGATCGAGCCGCCGCATTCCCGGCGGGATGAAGCATTGCAGGGCATCCACAAACAGGCACCCGTAGTATTCCGCCATCCACCGGGCCAGGGCCAGCATCTCCGGTTTAAGCACCGGGTCCTTGCCGCAGATGCGGTGAATGGCTTTAACGTTGGGGACTTCGGCCTCTTCGGTCAAGGCGACCACATAACCAATCACCAGCCGGTTGTTGAAGGGAACCAACACTTGATGCCCCGGCCGCAGCTGATGTCGGTACTGCTCAGGGATGCGATAGGAAAAACAACGGTCCACCCGGCGCACCCGCACATCAACGATGACTTGCGCATACCCGGGCATGGTCTCACCTCTAGATTGCAAAAAGAATCAAATCCTTGTCCCTTAGTTCTTCCGAATCCGTTCGTACCGGATGGCACCAGATCCCAGTTCATACAGGGCAATGGTGACCGGTTTGTTGCTTTCTATCGTCTCGATTGGCTCTGCCCCCTCGGACAACTGCCGGGCCCGCTTGGCAGCAGCCACCACCGCGGTATAGCGACTATCCACTCTGCTCAACAGCTGATCAATTGGTGGTTGATTCATCCGCTTCCTGCCCTCGGCCTGAATTCATCAGACCTAGGCACTTCCCTCCCTGTGTTTGCATTCTGCGCTGGTCAAAGCCAGCCCCGTCAAAACCACGTCTGTGCTCACCACTAAAAGGGAACCTGCTCCCAAAACTGCGCCAATACTTGGCGATAGTTCCCCCTTATTCTTGCCTTCGCGGCTGTGAGAATACTCCAAAGCTTCTCCGCGGCAGCCGCCACATCATCATTGACCACTGCGTAGTCATAACGCTCCACCATCTGCAGTTCTCCGATGGCTACTTGCAAGCGAGACGAGATGCTCTTTGCATCTTCGGTACCCCGGCCTTGGATCCGTCTTTCTAGCTCCTCAAGACTAGGCGGCAGCAAGAACACCAACACCGCGGCGGGCATCCGTTCTTTCACCTGCAAGGCCCCTTGAATCTCGATATCCATGACAAGATCAACCCCGGCGGCCAGGTGTTCCTCCACAAAATCCCTCGGGGTTCCGTAGAGGTTCCCGCAAAACTCCGCCCACTCCAGGAACCGTCCTTCCGCGATCCCCTTGGTGAATTCTTGCCGGGTGAGGAAGTAATAATCCTTGCCATGGACTTCCTGGGCCCGGGGAGAACGGGTAGTAGCAGAAATGGAGTAGCGTACCTCCGGGTGCCTAAGACAAAACTCCCGCAGGACGGTGTTCTTTCCCACCCCCGAAGGCCCGGAGACTACCAAGAGAGTACCGGTCTTCACTTCAGTTGACCGTCCTTCTCCTCGATCATGGACAACTCTTTACCACCCACACGGTGGGCTACTGTCTCCGGTTGCACCGCGGACAGGATCACATGATCACTGTCGGTGATGATCACCGCTCGGGTACGCCGTCCATAGGTGGCATCGATAAGCATGGCCCGTTCCCGGGCATCCTGGATTAACCGTTTGATGGGGGCTGATTCCGGAGAGACAATCGCCACGATGCGATTGGCACTTACGATATTTCCAAAGCCTATGTTCACTAATTCCAAAGCCAAGACTTACAAACCTCCTGCGTTTGGTGACTATCCCAATTTCTTAAGTAATTCACTGCGTTGGCGTACACCTAAACCCCGGACGCGTCTGGCTCGGTCAATCCCGATTTCATCCATCAGTCTCTCACAGGTGACCTTGCCAATCCGGGGTAAGGATTCTAACAGCTGCCGTACGGGCATACCCGCGATCACGGCATCATCATCTTTCTCTAACACTTCCGCTAAACTCACTGTCCCCTGCTTCAGCTGCGACTTCAACTTTGCCCGTTCGCTCCGTACCCAACGCGCCTTTTCCAAAGCCCGTCGTTTTTCTTCTGGCGTCAAGCGTGGAACACTCATGGGATAACCCTCCCCTTAGTACCTGGAGCAACCTTTACTCGATATTCTGCACCTGTTCCCGGACTTTGTTCACCACCGTCTTGGCTTCCACCACCAAACCGGTGATGTGGGCGTCGGTGGACTTTGCACCAATGGTATTGAATTCCCTGAGCAACTCCTGGGCCAGAAAGTCCAGCTTCGTCCCCTGGGCGGTCTCCTCTTCCATACTATGTTGGAACTGAGCCAAATGGCTTGCAATGCGGGTAATCTCCTCAGTAATATCCGCCCGCTCGGCCAAAAAGACCACCTCCGCAGCCAACCGCTGCATCAGGTCGTCGGGCAACTTAGGCCCCAAAAGCTCCTGGACCCTTGTTTCCAACTTATTGCGGTATTGTTCAGTCAGGTTCTGGGCCGCCGCGGAGATGCTTTCTAATATTTTCTGAATCCGGCCCAAATGAGCTAGCAGGTCAGCAAATAGGCGCTCACCCTCACGGCAGCGCATGGCCACACCCTGATCCAACGCGGCCTTTAAGGGCGGCTGGATAACTGCCCAAGCCTGCTCCGGGGAGAAGTCCTCCGCAAACTGAAAGATCTCGGGCAAACTCAAGAATGTATTGATGTCTACAACACCAGATGTGGGAATCTCTTTGCGGATCTGTTCGATGGCTGCGGCATAGCCGCGGCACAAGGCCAGATCCACCGCCACGTTCCGAGCAATCTGGGTCGTCCCCTTGATTTCAATCTCAACCTCGACCCGACCGCGCTGTACCGACTGCTGCACAGTCTCCCGGACCCTTTCCTCCAGAACCCGCAGGTAACTGGGCATCCGGATCATGATGTCCAGGTACCGGTGATTGACCATGCGCACCTGCACCTTGGCCTCGGCGGTGTCAGCGCTGCCGTAGCCTGTCATACTAAGAATGGCCAAGATAACCCCCCTCGATTTCATCAATATTCTACTATAAAGGATCTAAAATGTAAACCTGGTTTTAGGTGCGAAGCCAACTGACACGGGGCATCACAAGCCGGCGCACCAAGCGCACCGTCCAGTTGATGGCCAAGGGCCACCCGGCAAAAACCAGGATCAGCACCCAATCCCCCAAAGCTAGGCGCACGGTGCTAAAGAGCCCCTGTAGCCAGGGAACGTAAATCACCGCCCCCTGCATCAGGATACTCGCTCCCACCGCCAAGACCAACAGGGGATTGGCCACGATCCCCCGAGGACCGGCCCCATAGGTGCTGCACTCAAAGGCATGGAACAGCTGGGCCAACACAATAGTGGAAAAGGCTAGGCTACGAGCCCGGGCCACATCCCCAGGGTATAGCCACAGACCAAGGGCGAAGATCCCCAGGGTAGAGAAGGCCAAGAGCATACCTCGGCCCAGGATTTTCCGCACCATGCCGCCAGAGAGAATGTGCTCGTTGAGTTTCCTGGGCCTGCGCTTCATGATGTCTTTGTCCGGGGGATCCATCCCCAAAGCCACCGCGGGTAACCCGTCGGTGACCAGGTTCATCCACAGGATCTGCACCGCCACCAATGGCAAGGGAAGACTAAGCAAAGTGGCCAGAAACATGGTCAAAACCTCACCCACATTACAGGTGAGTAAGTAACGGACAAATTTCCGGATATTCTCATACACCCCCCGCCCCTCTTCGATGGCGTGGATGATCGTGGCGTAATTGTCATCGGAGAGGACCATCGCCGATGCCTCCTTAGTAACATCGGTGCCGGTTTGGCCCATGGCCACCCCCACATCGGCCTCCGCCACCGCCGGCGCGTCGTTCACCCCATCGCCGGTCATGGCCACCACATGGCCCATACTCTTCAGACAACGGACGATCCGGAGCTTATGTTCGGGGGACACACGGCTAAAGACGTTCACCCGCCGCAGATGCAAGGCCAGTTCCCGGTCACTGAGGGTATCCAAATCGTGGCCGGTGAGGACCTCACCTGGGGCCTCCAAAAGGCCCAATTCCAGACCGATGGCTCGGGCGGTGGTCTTGTGATCTCCGGTCACCATGATGGTGCGGATACCGGCCTGGCTAGCCTTGCGGAGGGCCTGCTTCACCTCCCGGCGGGGCGGGTCGTAAAGGCCCACCAAAGCCACAAAGGTAAGGCCCTCTTCCACACCGATCAAGGTATCGCTACGCTTGTAGGCTAGGGCCATCACCCGCAACGCATCCTGGGCCATATCCTCCGCGGCTTCGGCGATCTGCTTCCGTTGGCTGGCGGTCAACAGAACGCGCTCATTCTCTCCGTGAAGGAACTGGCTCCGGGCCAAGATGACCTCCCAAGCCCCCTTGGTTAACCCCACCCGGGCCTCTCCGAGATCATATAGAACGGTCATCCGCTTCCGCTCGGAAGTAAAGGGCAGTTCGCCCACCAACCGCGTCTCCAACCGCTTTTTTTCCAAGTCCCGCTGCACCCGGTAGGCAAACTGCACCAAGGCGATCTCCGTGGGATCACCCTGTAGTCCTGGAAAACCGCTACCCATCCCACCTTGTAGGTTGACGCTGTTGCACAGGCCACAGACCTTCAAAGCCCAAAAGAGGGCCGTGCCCTCCTGGGGTGGGGAGAGCCTTTCCAAGGCTTCCCCCTGGTACACCCTGCCGGCCAACCAAACACGTTGTACCTTCATCTTGTTTTCCGTCAGGGTCCCTGTTTTGTCGGAGCAGATGATATCCGTACACCCCAAAGTCTCCACCGCGGGCAACCGGCGGATAATTGCCGCCCGGCGACTCATCCGCTGCACCCCCAAGGCTAGGGCGATGGTCACCACCGCAGGCAGCCCTTCGGGAATTGCCGCCACCGCCAGACTCACCGCGATCATAAACATCTCTAACACCGGCACGCCCCGCCAAACTCCCGTAGCAAAAACGCCCACCACCAGCACCACACAAGCGGCCACCAACCACCGCCCCAGTTGTTCCAACCGGGCCTCCAGGGGTGTACTCAAACGGCCCGTATCCTGTAACATGGCCGCAATGCGTCCCACCTCGCTGGACATCCCCGTCTCCGTCACCACTGCTAGACCCCGCCCCGCGGTGATCACCGTACCCATGTACAGACAGTTCTTGCGATCACCCAGGGGCGTCTCCCCAGTAGCTGTCCAGCGATGGTCCTTGGCAATGGGTAATGACTCGCCGGTCAGGGCCGATTCATCGGCATAAAGGGAGAAACTTTCTAGCAGGCGGCAATCGGCGGGTACCCGGTCTCCACTGGCCAGTTGCACAATGTCACCAGGCACCAACAGCTCCGCGGGGATCTGTTGCAGGATCCCGTCCCGGATCACCCGGGCTTGGGGGGCTGTCAGTCGTCGGAGGGCCTCCAGAGAGCGCTCCGCCCGGTACTCCTGCAAAAAGCCCAATAAACCGTTGAGAAAGATGATGGCTAAAATAGCCACCGCATCGGTGAGCTCATCTAACAGGACGGAAATAAGGGTGGCAAAAAGCAGGACCATAACCATGAAGTCTTGGAATTGGGCGAGGAAGAGACCCAAAACCGACTTCTTGCGCAACTGCCTTAACCGATTGGGTCCCTCGGTGGCCAACCGCTCGGCAGCCGTCCGCTGGCTCAACCCCCCCTTAGGATCGGTGCCCAACCTTTGAAGTACCTCACCAATGGAACCCAGATACCATTTGTCTGTCATAAAGCCAACTCCCCAGGACAGGATAAAACTAGTCTCAAACTTATCCATATTCACCTGGGGCAAATAAAAGACCCGTCAGTTCCATCAAACTGACGGGCCACCGTTGCTAGTACCCTATTGAGGCAAGTTCTCCAGGCGCTCCGCGGCCTTCTCGTATTGTCCATCTAACTGCAAAGCCCGGTAATACTCATGGGCTGCGGCCTCGTAATCGCCCTTTTCCTCATAGAGCGTGCCGAGATAATAGTGAATCTCCGGATCATCGAGGTTGAACAACCGGCCCGTCTCCAGAATCGTTAAGGCCTCCTCCTTCTCCCCGGCCTTGATCTTCAACAGGGCCAAATGCAGATAGACCTCCGGCGCATTGGGGGCGATTTCCAAGCTCCGTTCATAGTACTCCATAGCCAGCACATCTTCCCCGCGCCGCTCCGCACAAAGCCCTAATCCCTTCAAGGCCAAAGCGGACTCAATATCCGCATCCACCACTTCCCGGAACAGGGCCTCCGCCAGGTCGTACTGACCCTGCTTCAGATAGATCTCACCGATGAGAGCCTTCACCCACTGGTACTCCGGTCCCATGGCCAGTACTTTCTCGTAGGCGGCAATGGCCTCCTGGGTCTTACCCTGACCCAGATAAGTAACCCCCAGGAGTAGATTCTGCTTAACCCCCTCGGGATAACTGGTCACCGCCTGTTCCAGTTGGGTGGAGACAAGCTCCAGATTATCGATCCCCAGATGGATCAACCAAAGAGTATAGGTATTGATGACCGTCTCCAAGTATTGCTCCAAACTCTCCAGCCGCGCCCCCAAGGGAGTGATGCAGGCCAGCAGGATCACTGCGGCTAAAACCCCAATGAACAGTCTGTTCTTCACCATAGCCACTCCTATCTCTTCGGTCTCCATCCAAGAACCAATTCCTAAATCCTATTCTACCAGTCCTCACCGGTGGAAGCAAGGTAGCACCACTGCGAAGATAGCAGCACCCAACCCGAACAACCCAAAGGCCATCCCTGCGGAAGGCAAAGGGAAAGGAGTTTTTCCGGATTTTGCTTTCCTATCGAAGATCGCAGTGTTTCGTGACACTTTGGCCGGTATATTCACCGGTGGGCAACCGGAAGGTGATGGTCGAGACTCCCGTTTTCGCATCCCACACCACATCCTCCGCGTCTAGCGGCCGGTTCAGTTGCACCTTCACCGGACAGGCCCCGTCTCGGAAATTGGCCACCGTAACCCGAACAGACTGGGAGGAGTACTGCAGTATCAAAAGACACGGCTGATCCACCCACAAGACTAAGCCGTCGGAGATCCGCAGTCCCCCCGGGTTCCAAAAGATGCACTGGAGCATGTGCAAACCCTTGTGCCACACGGCTTGTACGGTGCCCGTATTGCGCAACACGGTCAGCTGCTCTGCCGTGTACGCCTGGAAGTCCACCAGGTCAATGGCTGGCACCACAACATACTGGTAACCCCCGTCTTCGGGCCTTTGTCCATGGGAGATTGCCAGACCGAAGACCCTTTGGGCCACTTCCGCCGTGGGACCGTTTTGGTCCACATCGGACCAACGGCCCTTGCGCAACCCGTTCCACACCTCCAAAGTCGCCGGTTCCAGAAGGATATAACCCGTTTCGTCGTGGTAGATCCTGGACCACTGGTCACTGCTGTGTTCTCCCTCGGATATTATCGACATACCAGAGTCCCAAACGTAGACCTGATCCCGCAGCAGATTTTGGTTGATGGTGGTCACCACGTAGTTGTTCGTCGGGCAGCGGATATCCGTTCCCAGGGCCACGATCTCCTGATCAAAGAGGAACCAGCTCTTCCTAGCACTAAGGGAGTCCCGATTCAGGTACATGCCAGCACACCCATAGTACCCATCGGAAACCCCACCCACCAACACCCCGGCCCCACGGATGGATTCATGTTGCCGCTCCACCACCGGTAAGGCCTTTTGCTCCGTGGTGGTGCCGGGAATGCGCAACCAATCCCAAGTCACAAAGACATCAGCGTATTCCATACCATCCTGGTATAAATACATGCAGCCATCGGCAACCAGATGGCCCTTCATATTCATCCAACTGACGATCTCCGTAGCCACCGCTTCTTGGGAAGCCATCCTGATGGTAGCCATAAAGCCCGGACGCCGATGAACCATGTAGTCAGAGGTCCAGAAATACCGGTTGCCCAACAATGGTTGCTCTTCACCCCGGAGCCGTTTTTCTAGGAGGAGCAGATCTGCTTCCCTAGGCACTCCTGGGATCTGTCGCAACCATTGCACCGCCCGCAGCAAGGCCCCGGCATTGCCAGAGCCTCTGCCGGCTATGGCCCGCCCGAGAACACTATAGTCGAACTGCTGGTGCCAAACCATCCACTGCTGCCCTTCCAGCACCATATCCACCAGGTTGGCCAGGCTTTCGGAGGGAAACAGCTGTGTATTCCGGGCCACATAGGCCAGGCGGGCACTGTAGGTCAAAAACCCCATCCCGTAGGAACCGGAATGAAGCATGGGACCATGCTGATGGAAACTGTAGTCCACCTGAATCCCTTCCACGTATGTATAGGTAAAATCCAAGCCCACATAACCCTGCCAACGACTGTGACGCCATTCTTCCCGTTTCAGGTCCGGAGCCAAGCGGATTTCATCCCCAAGCCGCCGATAGATCACCCGCAGATTGGCGGGCTCATTGAGCAAAACCGCCAGTTTAATGTGGGTAAGTAGCCGCCAGGGCAAATTCTGACCGACGTCTTTGAAATCCCGCTGCAAATCCAGCCGAGATTTCACAAAGTCCACCAAGTGTACAGGCGACTCCCGGTCCAGCAGGATGAGAATATCCAAGATGAGATCGGGAACGGTGATCTCATTGTGCACCCAGCCCGGATTGACAAGGGCTGCTCGGTTTCGGTACCAAAACTCCAGACCGAGCATGACAAGCTCCCACATCTGGGGGTCTTTGTAGTAGCGGCTGTGGACATCGGCGTAAGCCCTGGCCATCTCCAAGAGCCTTTCCAGGTGGTTCAAAGGAGCCCATTTGGCCGCCCCACCTCGCCGTTTGTCTAGGTAATCGATATCCTCCCAAGCCCCCCGATAGAATCCCTCCAGCACCATAGTTTCCATCGCCTGGGCGGCCACCGTATCGTTGGCTGGTTTGTGGATGTATTCGGCGAGGAAATCCATACGATACTGGGCCCATTCCACAGCCGCCTCTTCCTGGAGCGTCCTGGGAACACCTACCAAAACCTTTCCAGACCAAAGGGGGGCTTCCTTTGCAACCTCTTCCTTCGTAAGGATTTCCGTCTCCACCTGCAGATCCCACACTTCCAAAGGATCGGCATCCAGGGGCACCGCAAACTCCAGTTGTTGTGAGCCAGCCTTCAAATCCAAAGTGGTACAAAACAATTCCAGCTCCCGCAAATAAGACTGATCGTTCCGCAGGGAGCGGCTGTAGGCTCTACCCCGGCCCACAACTTGCACCCCCATCAGCGGGCCATCCGCGATGATTTCCACCCATCCTCGCAACGTACCGGTGTGTGCATCGAACTCCACACGGGCAACCTCGACAGTGACCTTGCCCACCTGGATTCCTTGAGTCGCCACAACCCATTCATTCCCTCCTAACCGATGAACCAGCAGAAGACGGCCAAGACCTGGAGGCAACTTCGCCATCATCAGAGGATCTAGCGAATACTCCCTGTCCCCGGCCAGCACGATCTGCTCACCGAGTAGGTATCGGTTCTTTGTCCCGTCCTCGCCCAAGATCAGGAAGGTCCCGGGCAAGGTTCGTTCGATCCCCGGCAGCAGTCTGATCCGGACTTCCTCGTCTCGACACAACACCAGGGGTTCCGCTTGGGACCTGTGCCCGTCCACCTCCCAAGCTAGAGCCACGGGTAAAAAGGCTCTGTTCTCCTGCAGACTTTCCACATACGCACCGGGGATGGTGCAGTGGGCGTAACCCTGAATCAGTACAAGTTCCCCAGTAACCACAGCCAGGGCGTCCTGGTGGATCACAGCATCCGCGGTGAGGTCAATAACCGCCACCATCAGGATACCGTAAACCGGGTCATAGCTTATCCTTGCCTCATAGGTATGGTCTGGCTTAGGAATAACATAGGATAGTCTTCCCTGTTGATTCAAGGTCGCAAGCTGCAGACTCCAGACTCCGGCAAAGCCTAGGGGTTGCCAGGACAAACGAACAGACGGGCTTGTCAGCTTCTCATCGCCGAACCCTGTCTCCCACCGGGTCCCACTTTCGGCATTACTGAATTCCCGTGTAAAGACCACCCGGGTCGTCAGTGTCATCGGCCTATCGTCTACAGCCCGGATAGGAATGACCCAAGGGTCCTGGGCGGCCCAAGTGCCGCCGCCGAAGATGACAACATAGCATAAAAAACTTAGCCACACCCCAAGAATCTTCTTCCAGTACACCGCCATGATCATTCCCTCCAACGAGGACAGCCGGCTCTGCAGACCAAGGTCCTGAAAGCCGGCTGGAAAACCAAGCTCTATCCTTCACAGATAACCCCATCGTCGATGGAAGGCTCCGGAATCTTGGTGTAAAACAGCAAGTCTCTGCACCACCGGAACACCACGCGCATATCTTTTGTTCCACAACACCATGTAACCAAGGTGTAGGTCTTGGCAAGCCAGTCGAACAGCCATCCCACTAGGCCACAATAGGCCTCGTTTTCTGCTAACAAGAGACTCTACCGACCCCAGGCTGTTGTCCGGGACATGCTCGGAACAGCATTCCAAAGGATGGGGCAGATCTTCTCTAACTCTTTTGGGCTCCCCACATCGGAGAGCCCAAAACCCTATACAATCTTTTCTAATCTGCTAAGCCCCGTTCATCGTCGTAATCTCTGCGCCCACCTGTTCACCGAGTTGCAACAGGGCGGCAACTACACCCTCATCCACCAGATTTTGGAAACTCGTCAGGTAAGTTCCGGCGCTGACGCAGGAGAACTCCTTGGCTAACCGTTGCGCCTCCTCAGGCGTCAACCAGCTGTCGTGCACCACCCAGGACTCCTCATAGACATGGACAACCACCACGTCTTGGAAGCGTGGATCTTTGCGCAAGTGCTGACGAAGGGGAATCAGACTGTGGCAGACCGCCGCTTCTACCTGTTCCCCTTCCTCCACCCCCAAGGATAGATCCCCATGGACAATCCCCGGCTGTCCGGTGGGCCGGAGGCAGAGCCCCGCAATGGGAGAAAACAGATCACCGCCGGATAAAAGGAGTGTTTCCTGTAGTTGGACTCCGCCCAAAAGAAGCCCATGGCGTACTTCGCGCACCGCCGGGCTCGTCTCTCCTCTGGAGGCAATCTGCTGGACTAGAATGCCCTGCCGCGTACAATCCACCACCGTCCGGGCCGAAAACCGCACCTTCCCGTGTTTACTGGCAAAGACCACCTCAGCACCCCTGTCATCACCATAGCAAGCCAAGGGCCAAAGATGGTAGAGGATCTCCCCACCTGCGGCAAGGAGGCGCTGTTCAAAAAACACTTCCAAACCCGGAGGATAGAAGATGCCGTTCTTATAGGCACCAAAGGCGGACATTTCCTCTAAAACGGGAACGGTGTCCGCGGCAGCGTGGGCAAATAACCGACCGGCCCGGGTGACCTCCCATCCTAGGCACCCCCGCGGATCGGTCAACAGGGTCCGTAACTCCCTCTGGGCACACCTTAAGGCGATCAGGGATCCGGCCAAGCCTCCGCCGACTACCACCACATCATATTGGTGTATCATTGGACCGCCTCCTTCCACCGTGCATAGGCCGCATTGCGGGCAAATCGCCGCCTATCCTGCATGTACATTTGGAGAACTTCCTGCCCCAACCTTGCATAGGGCTCACCCAGCCTCAGCAGCAATCCGGCGGCGGTGGTCTCCAAAGACCAGCGGAGGCTGTTTCGCTGTCCGTCAAACATCCTAATGTCATCGCCCAGCTTACGGGAAAGGAGCCTTTTCAGTTCCTCCTGCAGCTGACGCTTTTCCTCGGTGGTGAACAGCTTCAGACAATCGTCGAAATAGCGCAGGGCAAAGAGTCTTGCATTGGTGTCCAAAGTGGCAATGGACATCCACGGCGCTTCGTGGAAGGTCGCGCCGGCCCGGCTGAAGGGCAAGGGTTTCAGCAGATCTCTATCTGCGGAGGATTTGGCGCCATGGGCCAGAACGTCCAGCATGGCCCCAAAGGCCTGCGGCGCCTTCAGCAAACGCAACAACACCATGGCTCCGATCCAGCGGGGATGGGTACGCCGGCCGGATAACACATCGTCATCCCGCCGCTGTACACAGGCAATTAACTCCTCAACGGCCGCCTGATCCCCTAAGAGGCCCAGAGCAAAGGCAGCACCCCGCTTTCTCAAGCCCGTGGCAGTACGGAGGATCCTTTGCAACTCCTCCTTACACCGGTCTCCGGTGCGATAGACATAAAGCAAGGACTTGCCCTCGGCACGGGTTCCTAACCAAGATAAATCGTCGGGAGCATTCTGCCACCAGAACATGGATTCCGGCTCCCGATCGATGCCGAGGGAATCCAACAACACCTCGCCTTCCTTCCCGCTGCTGACCCCCTTCACCGGCCATCTTTTCATCCCTCGGCCGGTCATCAGCTCAATGGGCCTTTTGTCGTAGGTTATACCTCGGCGGGCTAGTATGCCTTGTAGTTGTTGGATGTCAATGTACCGTGGGGGAAGACCAGTCTTTACCGCAATGCTAGCGGCCACTCCCGCCACTTCACCAATGACCCGCAAATCTCTGATCATCCGGAGGGCCATCGCGGCGTCGGAGGCGAGGGAGATAGCCCGGGAGGCCACCAACACCCCATCGATTTCCCTAGGCACCAGACACCGATAGGGGATCTGGCAACCGACGGGCAAAGCCCACAGCCCCAACACACAACACCAGATTTGAGCAAAGTCACTCAGGTTCGCATAATCCATGGCATGGGTATCGTAGTTGGAATAGCCCACGGTAATGGCATCGGGGAAGGTCCGCTCCTTCACCAGATCTTCCAGGGTCAGGGTGTACTCCCCTTCTATATACCTGTTCCCCCGCCAGCCCAACTGTGCGGCGAAGGATACAAGCTGGGTATTGGGATCTGGCTGGAGTCGATCCCAGAGCCGTTTTCTTCCTTCAATCCAAGCCCTGCTAATGTCTTGCAAGTCTCGAATATCGCACCAGTCTTCGTTACTCATGTAGGTCACCCGGCCGGACTGGAAACAGCGGGCCTGAGCCGCATGGGCATGGGGCAGCTGGTCCCATTCCCGACCCACCCGGTAGGGCGCCCCCGCAAGTACTGCTACATCAGCATCGCCTGTGCCGTCCACCAGGACCCGGCAAAAAATAGTCACCGTTTCCCTTTCGGTCTGGACGAGGACCCCTCGGACCACGTCTTCTTCCCGCTCCTTGAGTACTTCAAAGGGTTGGCCACAAACGAAGGTGATACCATACTCCCTGAACTCCTCCCACAGAGCGCAACGGCTGGCCTCTGGGTGCCAGCCGGCACCCAGACCCACACCGTAATCCTTGTTCATATCATCGATCCTGTGGATCTCAGGAGAAGTGTCCACCCCATAATAGTAGGGGGCCACCTGCCTGGTCAAACCCCCAGGGTAAGTCAGTTGGTCCACGGCGATCACCCGCATACCCTCCTGGGCCGCGGCGATCGCGGCGCGAGCTCCGGCGGTGCCGCTGCCCACCACCAATACGTCACATTCCAGTCTTTTCTGTTTAAGCATGATCAAGTTACCCTCCCAACTCCCCAGCCCTGGCACTCCGGTGACCCGATCGACATCGAAGGTCCAACTGTAGCATACTATTGCTGGAGGATCTGATTCACGAGGGGTGTAACCCGCTCCACAAACACCTCCACCCCTTGGATCCCTTGCACTACCCGGGTCCACTCGGAGGCAAGAACCTTTTCGATCTCCGCCCATGAGACCATCAAATTGGGGTTTGGCGATGCCAGCACGTTGGCCTGAAGATACTCGCCGGCCCGAGCCTCCGCCAGGGGATCCACCGGTGCGGGAAGCATCTGCGCACTGTGCACGAAATAGTCCATGATCAAACTCTGCCGTGCCGGTAGGAAGAACAGGTTGCCGGTCTCGTAGCCAGCCTTAGCCCACCCGTCGGGCCCAGTGGCGAACTTAACAAACTCCCAAGCGGCCTCGGGATGTTTGCAATGGGCGCTGATTCCGAAACCCAACTGCATAATACCGGCTTCATAGCCCCGCTGCCCGGTAACGGGATCCTTTGGGGTCTGCACCACCGATACACGGGTTCCCCGCCACCAACCTTCATAGTAACCGCGGACTAAGAATCCCCAGGACATACCCATTCTCATGCCGGTCCTGGTCCAGTTGCCACCAGACAAAGGAACATAGCCGCCTTCCACAAGACTGTAAGCCCAGTCCATAGCGCGTAGGGCTCCTTCGGTCCGCAGATTGATCTCAGTATCGCCGTTTTGGAAATACCAATCACCGGTACTGATGATGGCCTGATGCAAGACTTCCCGCCATCCCCGCATTTCCGCAAGGTTAATGGCCCATGTGTCGGTGGCCCCGTCACCATCCGCGTCCCTGGTGATCTTGCTGGCCAGGGATCGCAGATCATCCCAGTCCCACTCCTCGAAAGGAAGCTCAAGGCCAAGTGCATCAAACAGGTCATTGTTCACCACGACCAAAGCGCTCGGGACGGGAAGACAATAGGGCATGGCGTAACGAAAACCGTTCAGGGATGTCAGCTCCAGACTTTGAGGGATAAAGTCCTCTACCATCAGTTCGGCCTTGTCCCGCTCAAAGTAGGGGGTAAGATCCAGGAGCAGTCCCTGTTGAATCCAATAGGCCGGGGGGGTCTGGGTACCATGGATGTTAATAATATCTGGTCCCACTCCCGCGATATTCTCCACCACCAGCCCATCGGAGTACTCATCCCAACTATAGGCCCGGATCTCCACCCGGATCCGATCCTGGGCTGCATGAAAGGCGTCGATCATTTCCAAGAAGGCGGGATCCATTGCGTTCCAGTGGCCCAGGCTCAAAACGATTGGCTCATCATTGGCGGCAGCGGACTCAAACCCGACAAACCCAAAGGACAGCACAACAGACAACACCAACAACAAGCATAGTGGTCTTCTTTCCATGTATTTGTCACCTTTCTGCCTGTTTACAACATTTTCTTGATTTTTTCTCTCTTTTTTCCTGACCAAACTCCAATCACCTATGGAATGTTCTTCTAGTTTTCCTCTCGGGATGTGGCGCGAACATAGGGCTTAACAACAGATTCTTTTGGAGAAACAAGGAAGTAAGGCGGCAGACTTCTCCCTAGTCAACGCTCCGCTGTGGTGCAATGGCAACTGACGAGTGGAAAATTGGCCACAACAGTGGACCTCCTCCGCACAAAATGTGGTATTCTACTAGAGTGAGCTATTCTGGAAGGAAGGATGTCTATGCCCTTTGATGGTTTGATGCTAGCGGCGGTACGACATGAGATTACGCCAAAGATCACAAAGGCGCGGATCGCCCGGATCTACCAACCGGATCCGACCACAGTGGTTCTTGGCCTGCGGTGGCCCGATGAAGAACATCAACTGCTGATCTCCACCGCACCAAACCAGGCCCGGATCCATCTGGTTCACCAACCCTTCGAACCGTCAATCTTCGCCTTCGGGCAGAGCTTAAGGAAATCTCTCATCGGCGGGCAAGTAATCGAGATCAAACAACCGGATTGGGATCGCCTTTTGTACCTCACCATCGAGACGGAAGAAGGCCTGCTGGAACTAATCGCCGAAATCATGGGCCGGCATAGCAATCTTGTGCTAGTAGACGCGCGTACCAAGAAGATCCTCGCGGCCCAAAGGGTAGTTACCGAACAGATGAGCCGCTATCGGCAGATCGCACCGGGCCTACGATATATCCAACCACCGGCTAGCGGGCGCAGACCCTTCTACCCACTCACAAGGGAGGCACTCGCGAACGTACTTAACAGCCCGAAACAAGTGGCCAATACCCTGTTGCAGGGTCTTTTGGGCCTTAGTCCACTGCTGGTAACCGAGATCCTTCATCGCAGCGGCATCGAACCTACGACGCCGGCCCAGGCACTGAAAGCCGAACATGTTGAGCGTCTTCTACAGGAGCTCACACATCTCGGACAACGAGCTGCCCAGGGGAGCTTCACTCCCACGCTGATCACCGATGGGCAGGGTCTACCTGCGGATATCTCCGCCACCAACCTCAAACACCTTGATCCGGCGGTACAAAAACCGTTCCCTAGCCCTAGCCTTCTCGTAAGTGAGTACTTCCACTTCAAAACAACTCGCGAAGCCATGGCCCAGCTGGAAAACCAGTTGAACGCAGTGATCCAACAGCAACTGGCCAACTGCAACCAGAAGGTGGTGGAACTGGAAGAGGCCCTGCACCGAGCCGAAAGTGCGGATGAGTTTCGCAAGTACGGCGAACTACTTACGGCAAACCTCCATGCACTCAAACGGGGACAAAGGGAAGCCACTGTCATCGACTATTACGATCCGGAGCAACGGGAAACAACAATTGAGCTCGATCCGGAGCTTACTCCTGCAGCCAACGCGGACAAATACTTCCGGATGTATCAGAAGGCAAGAAGGGGTCGAAGGATCACCGCAGAACAATTGAGTAAGGTCAATGAGGAGATCCAGTACCTACAGACCGTGGAGACCCATCTGGAGCTCGCGGAAGATCTTGAAGATCTGGAACGCATCAGGGATGAACTGATGGAGCAGGGCTATCTCCCCAAACCCTCGGAACGAACCAAGACGGGAAAAAAGGCCCAGCCCCTCATCTTCCGGGGACCGGAAGAGGTGCCCATCCATGTGGGGCGGAACAATAGGGAAAACGACCAGCTCACCCTCCGGCTAGCCCGTCCCCACGATCTATGGTTTCATACGAAGCAAATCCCAGGCTCCCATGTGGTAGTCCGGATGGAACGAAAGGTAGGGGATCTGGCCGATGTGCCGGAACAGCTGGTCCGTTGTGCAGCTCAGATCGCGGCCTATTTCAGCAAGGCGCGCCACGGGCAAAATGTGCCCGTGGACTACACCTTCATCAAGTACGTCAGAAAACCCAGTGGCGCCCGGCCCGGTTTTGTCATCTACGACCACTACCGGACTATCCAGGTCGATCCTAAGCTTCCAGAGCGCGACTAGCAATGTCCTCCCGATAGTACTTATCGGTGAAATCGATGCGGGCCACGGCCGCGTAGGCCCGCCGAATGGCCCCGGCAGCATCGTCAGCCAGAGCCGTAACCCCCAGCACCCGACCACCGTTGGTGACAACCTGTCCATCTTTTAGACCGGTGCCGCTGTGGAAGACTAGTACGTCCTCCAACTGGGCCACCACATCCAAGCCCGTAATGGGATATCCTTTCCGATACTCCCCCGGATACCCGCCGGAGGCCAAAATCACACAGACCGCGGTGCGGGGATCCCAATCCAGCTCGATTTCGCTAAGACGTCCGTCCACCACCGCCTCCAACACCTCGAAAAGATCCGTACGCAACCTGGGCAAGACCACCTGGGCCTCGGGATCGCCGAAGCGGCAGTTAAACTCTACCACCTTGGCCTGCCCGGCGTGAACCATAAGTCCCGCATATAGGACACCCTTGTACACAATTCCCTCGGCCCGCAGGCCTGCCACGGTGGGGATCAGAATCCTTTCATAAACCTGTTGAACCAGGGCTTCATCCAACACCGGCGTGGGGGAGTAAGCTCCCATACCACCGGTGTTCGGTCCCCGTCCGCCGGCGTAAAGCTGCTTGTGATCCTGGGCCGGAACCATAGGTAAAATGGTGTACCCATCGGTGAAGGCCAGCAGACTGGCCTCTTCACCCGGAAGAAACTCTTCGATGACCACCTGCTCACCGGCCTGGCCGAAGATCCTGTTCTCCATCAATTGCCGCAGGGTCGCCCGGGCTGTGTCCCGGTCTTGGGCCACCACCACCCCTTTGCCCGCGGCAAGGCCATCGGCTTTAATCACTACCGGCAAAGGCGCCTCTTCAACGTAAGCTAAGGCCGCGGCCAAATCCGTAAATACCCGATAATCCGCAGTGGGCACCCCGTACTTTTTCATCAACTCTTTAGCGAAGATCTTGCTGGATTCCACCTGGGCAGCCTGCCGGGTGGGTCCAAAGACCCGCAGTCCCCGTTTTGCAAACTCATCCACAATGCCTTGGGCCAGATAGGCTTCGGGCCCCACCACCGTCAGGTGGATCTGTTCCTCCTGGGCCCATTGGGCCAGATCCGCCACGGAATCAGAAGGGAGCGGGGGGATCTGGGCACACTGAGCAATACCCGCATTCCCCGGGTAACAATAGATTTCTTTCACCTTCGGGCTTTTGGACAGGGCCCACACCAGGGCATGCTCCCGACCTCCACTGCCCACCACCAATACTTTCACAGACCGTCTCACTCCCACCAGGTATTAGTGCTTGAAATGCCTGATCCCCGTAAAGACCATGGCAATCCCATACTCGTTAGCCGCATCAATGGAGTCTTGATCTCGGATAGAACCACCCGGCTGAATGATGGCTTTCACCCCGGCCTGGGCCGCGGCCTTCACCACATCATTGAAGGGGAAAAAGGCATCGGAGGCCAAAACACTTCCCTGAGCCCGCTCCTTGGCCTGGGCGATGGCTAGCTGGGCGGCGGTGATCCGGTTCATCTGACCAGCCCCCACCCCGATGATCTGCCGTCCCGACGCCAGCACAATGGCGTTGGACTTCACGTGCTTGACTACCTTCCAACCGAAAAGCAAAGAAGCCATCTGTTCGTCCGTGGGCTGCACTTTGGTCACCACCTGGAGACGATCCAGGTCTAAATCCGCCAGGTCCGCATCCTGTACCAAAAGCCCGCCGGATACCCGTTTATAATCCCAAGCTGCGGGCTGCTTCTGGCCACAGATCTGGTCCAAACCGTCAATCTGCAGAAGCCGCAAATTTTGTTTTTCCTTAAGGATCCGCAAGGCCTCTTCGGTATAACCGGGGGCCACGATCACTTCCAGGAAGATCTCCTTCATCTGCTCCGCAGTCTCGGCGTCCACCACCCGGTTCACCGCAATAATCCCACCGAAAATGGACACGGGATCACTTTCGTAAGCCAACCGGAACGCGGTGGCCAAATCCTCCGCGGAGGCCACTCCACAGGGGTTGGTATGCTTACTAGCCACCACCGTGGGCTCCGCAAATTCCTTTAGTAACTCCAAAGCTCCATTGGCGTCATTGTAGTTGTTGAAGGACAGCTCTTTGCCCTGGAGCTGTTTTGCCGCGGCCATGGTATAGGGTCCATACCCGGGTTCTGCATAGAAGGCTGCCCGTTGGTGGGGATTCTCCCCGTAGCGCAGCTCTGCCACCTTGTCCCAGGGCAGGGTTAAGGTGTCGGGGAAGGGGGTATCCTGTCCCAAGAACCGGGCAATAATGGCGTCATACCGGGCCGTATGACGGAAGGCCTTCACCGCAAGTTCCCTGCAAAAATCCGCGGGTAGTCCTCCTTCGGTTTCCAAACAGTCTACAATCCTGGGATAATCCGCAGGATCCACCACCACCGCCACCCCTTGGTAGTTTTTCGCGGCGGCCCGAATTAGAGTGGGTCCTCCGATGTCTATGTTCTCGATGGCCTCTTCCAAGGTCACGTCGGCCTTGGCCACGGTGGCCTCGAAGGGATAGAGGTTCACCACCACCAGATCGATGGGTTGGATCTCTAGTTCCGCTAATTGGGCCAGATGGTCCTCTTTGTCCCGGCGGGCTAGGATCCCCGCATGGATCTTAGGATGCAGGGATTTTACCCGGCCTTCTAGGATCTCGGGGAAACCGGTGACGTCGGAAATGTAGACCACATCGGCACCGGCTTCTCTCAAGGCCTCATAGGTCCCTCCGGTGGAAATGAGTTCAACACCAAGCTTGCTTAGGGCCACCCCAAACTCTCTGAGGCCCGTCTTGTCAGAAACACTTAACAAAGCTCGTCTGATCTTGATCATCTGCTCCCGCATCGGCCCGCGGGCCGATGCGGTTCCCTCCCTAGCTTTATATTTCCCCAGTGGATGGCTGTACCCGCAGCACCCGGCGTCCTTCAATGCGCAGCATCCCTTTGGCGATCAAGTTGATTGCCTCTGGATACGCTAGATGCTCCTGCTCCAGGATCCGCAGGGACAGGGTCTCCACCGTATCGTCATCGAGGACCGGTACCGTCCGTTGGAGGATGATAGGGCCAGAATCCATCCCCTCATCTACAAAATGTACAGTGCACCCAGACACCCGCACCCCATACTCCAGGGCCTGGGCCTGGGCATTCAACCCCGGAAAAGCCGGCAACAGGGACGGATGGATGTTGATCACCCGCCACTTGAAGTGCTCCAGGAACCAGCCGGAGAGCAACCGGATAAAGCCTGCCAATACCACTAACTCCACTTCCCTGGCTTGGAGGGACCGGACAATGGCCGCCTCGAACTGCTGCTTATCCGGATAGTCTTCCCGGAGGATCACTTCGGTGGGTATGCCATAGGCCGCGGCTCGCTTTAGGGCAAAGGCGTCGGCCCGGTCGCTAATTACAACCTGGATCTGTGCCGCCAGCCTTCCGGCCTCGATGGCATCGATAATCGCTTGCAGATTGCTCCCCCGGCCTGAGACCAGGATACCTAACTTGAGCAACGTCCTCACCTTCCGTCACTTGGTAAAGGTAACCTTCCGTTCACCGGCCACAACCTCACCGATCACGTAGCTCCGTTCGCCCATGGCGGTCAACTCCCGCTGCACCGCATCCACATGTTCGGGCCGCACCACCAGCACCATGGCAATACCCATGTTGAAGGTATTGTACATCTCCTCCTCGTCGATGTTGCCCTCCCGCTGCAGGAATTCAAAGACGGGCAACACAGGCCAGCTACCCTTCTTAATCACTGCCTCGCACCCTTCGGCCAGGCTTCTCGGCACATTCTCCGGCAGTCCCCCACCACTGATATTGGCAATCCCCCCGATGGGGTACTTCTCCACCAGGGTGTTGATCTGCCGCGCATAGATACCGGTAGGTTCCAGGAGTTCCTCCCCTAGGGTGCGACCAAACTCGGGGATCATGGTGTCCACCGGATATTTCCCCAACAAAGCCTTCCGCACCAGGGAATAGCCGCTAGACTGCAGTCCGGTGGAGGCGATCCCAATCAGTACATCCTTGGGCCGGGTGAGGCTACCGTCGATCAACTTGCTCTTCTCCACCACCCCCACCGCAAAGCCCGCCAGGTCATACTCTCCTGGTCCATAGAAACCAGGCATCTCCGCGGTCTCCCCGCCAATTAGGGCACAGCCGGCCTGACGACAGCCCGCGGCCACCCCGGAGACGATCTGGGCGGCGGTATCAGGGGCCAGTTTGCCTACGGCCAGATAGTCCAGGAAAAACAAGGGACGCGCCCCATGGCAGATAATATCATTCACACAATAGGCCACCAGGTCCAAGCCCACAGTATCATGCTTGTCCATCAGAAAGGCGATCTTAAGCTTGGTGCCCACCCCATCGGTACCAGCCACCAGCACCGGCTCCTGGTAGGACCCCTGGGTCAGGGCAAAAAGCCCACCAAAGGAGCCTAGCTCGTTGAGCACCTCAGGACCGTAGGTGGACTTGGCGTAGTCCTTGATCTTCCGAACCGTCTCATAACCCGCGTGGATATCCACCCCCGCATCCTTATAGGTCAGTTTCTTCTCAGTCATGTCCTTCACCCCATCGTCGGAACAAGTCGCTCCCGGTAATTGAGTAAGTACAGTACAAAGCACCTATTTCAGGCTATGTTACTTTTAATATACAAAAAAAAGTCGGGCAAGGTCCATTGGTCCATGAAACCTGCCCGCCAGGGTTTTTATCCCGCTAAGGTGTAGCATTAATTCCTAATGCCTGCATCACTTGGTCGCAGTCCCTGTTTCACACAGGCGGAACCCTAGATGCACTTTCATCGCTATGCAATTTCGAAGCCAGCGTACTGCTTTAGGCGCCTTCAGTGTAGCAAACCCCACTGGTTTTGTCAAACCCAGCTAGCTAAAGCAATAGGCACCAGCGGCCATCCACGGGGGTGAAATAGAGGTAGGTCTGCACCAGATCCTGCACCACCGACGAGCTCCCTGGAGCAAAGGCGCTGCCCCGGGAGTGATCCTCCCGGACCTCGTTCCACAGGGTGACCTCTACCCGAACCACCTGGTCATATTCCTTCTCCGTATATGGACTGACGTAGGTGCCCACCTTCTGCACTTCCTCCGGCATCACCCGGGCCACATACCTCCATTCATATTCTAGATACTCCTTATGGCGCTTCACGAACTCCTCCTCGGTCCAGTACTCTTGCAGATCCGGATGCAGCACATTGTGGTAGAGCAGCTCAAAGGAATAGGGAAGGAAATAATCGTTTACCAACAGCTGAAAGTCCATATTCCAAATCACACCGTCATAATCCGCCGGGCGCCAGAAAGAACCGCTCCGGGCAATCCGATAGGCCAACTCAAAGGCTTCGGACACATAGCGACGCCTGACTAGACCCACCAATACGGGGCGGTTCATGGCAGACCCTTCCACCCGGAGGAAGAAGCGTTTTCCTTCGTAAACCGCAGGATAAAGCTCGTTACCCGGGGGCAATGTCGCAGGATCGATCCCTGCCTCCTGGCAGAGACTATCCAGTTCCACCAAGGCATTGCTCCGGACCAGGTCGATAGCATCCTTCTCGTGGACAAAGATCAAGTCCGGCAGGAACTCCTCTCCGGCCGCGAGGCGGGTGACCAGCTTGTCATATCCCACCAGGGAATCTTGGCGCACATTGATTCCATATTGCTCGGAAAACTCCTCGATGACCCCCGTAGGAGGAGACCAGCTGCCGATCCCTAGGAAAGCATAGGTAAGTACCCTCTCCTCTTCCTCCAGCGTCACCGACGGTTCCACCACCTCCACATCGAGATCTGCCTCACCCTTCTGTCCATCCCCATCCCGCAGCACCCAGACCACCACAACCAGTAAGAAGATACCACCGACAGCTAGAGCCATCCTCCACCTAGTACCCATGTTCGCTCCTTCCTTAGTATCTGCGCCTGGGACAGAATACGCCTTGGGCGAAATCTAGAACACATTTAAACAATATTCAGTCATTAACAGCAAGTTACCGCCGTCTTGACACCGCCACCCTCAGGCACAAGTCCTCAAACCTAAGCTACAGCAACCACGGCCGACAACCGTGCACGCCAAAAGTATAACGAACTTCGCCCACACTCTGCGCCACCACACATAGCCCCGGCCGTAACCCCACAGTCTCTGTGGTGTTTTCGCTAGTCATCCTTCTTACTGCCAAATACTCCACATCTGAACTAACCCGTCTTCGATCTACCCAGTCCGAGGGTTTTCTTCTATCCCCTGGGAACCGTATTGGCAGAAGGTGCTTGGGCATGCCCCGCACCGGAAAGACTGACCCATCCCCCATTACAGCAGGAAAAAGGATGCCACCGGCCATCGGCAGCATCCTCCATGGTTTTTCTATTCATACCGGATCCATTTCCAGATCTCCCTGGGAGTGGCGGTCTTTCCATACATTAACATGCCCACCCGGAAGATCTTAGCGGAAGCATACACCACAAGAATAGTGGTGATCAAGAGAAGCACTGCGCTCAAGACCAGTTCCCAGGGAGGGATCACCGTTAGACCTGAGCGCATCATCACCATCCAAGGGCTGGTAATAGGAACCAAAGACACGATGGTGGCGATGGGACCATCGGGATTAGCGATGATGGGTCCAATGAAGACAAAACCCAGCATAGGGAGCATGAAGGCTATTCCCTGGGTGTTACCCGCACTTTGCACATCTTCCAGGGTAGCTCCTAGGCCCACAAACATGGCCCCATAGAGTAAATATCCCAAAAGACCGAAGACCATTAACACCGGCAACTGCCGCCAAGAAATATACTCCTCCACGGGAATATCAAAGCCGAATCTGAGGACAGCCACCGCGAGGATCAACCAAAAGGCAAACTGGATGACCCCCAGGATAAAGTTACCCAGGATCTTCCCTTGCATGAGGTCGATGGGGCTGATGGAGGAAAGCACAACCTCGGACATACGGTCCCGTTTCTCCTGCAAGGCACTGTAAAAGAGCATCCCACCGGTAAGGAGAATCAGGACAAACATCACCATGGTAAGCGCAATGGAAGTAACAATAGAACGCAACTGTTCAGTCTCCTTGCCCGCGGGTAAGACAGGAATCACTTGGCAGGAAGCAGTCAGGTATTGAACCAAGACGGGATCGATCCCTGCCTGCTGGATGCGCACACTTTGTAGCAGATCCGTCAATAGCCGTGGCAAGGGATCCAGGGATTGCGCCTTCTCTACGTGCACCTGCACCTGCCCCGTCTCCACGAAAGTGTCGTCGAGGACAAAATACCCCTTGGCTTTCTGTTCCTGCGCGTAGGATGCCAAATCCTCCCCCATATACAGTTCTAGCTCCACATTACTACCTTCGGCCAGGGCCACAAGGGCAGGAAACACCCCCACTTCATCCCGCACCACATAAAGATCAATCGAAGGACGATCGAACTTCTGGACTAGGATCGGCAGGCCGCTAAAACCTACAATAATCAGTGGCGTGAGAAACATCCCGATCAGAAACTGCTTGTTGCGCAAATTGCGCATAATCTCCCACATCATAATCTGCCTTGTGGCGTTCATACCACCGCCTCCTTCTTGGCCACCCGTACGAAGATATCATGGAGAGAGATCCGGGTAATCGAAAGCTCCTCAATGGTAAGGGAGGGATCTAAACTATTCACAAACTCCGCAGGACCCACTCCGTCCTTCAGTAACAGGATGAGACGATTACCCCTCCACTGGTGTTCTGCCACCAGGGGATGATGAAGCAGTCCGTCGTCCGCCGCTTCCATAAGCATGTTTACCCGGTAGTTTCCATATTGGGTTTTAATGTCCCGCAGTGAACCGTAGAGGACCCGCTGACCTTCATTGATGAGGAAAATACGATGGCAGATGGCCTCCACCAGGTTCATCTGGTGGCTACAAAGCAACACCGCGGTACCCCGTTGGGCGAGTTTCCGAATCTCCTCCTGGAAGAAGTCCTGGCTAACAGGATCCAGTCCCGAGAAGGGCTCATCCAAGACCACCAAACTTGGTTCATGGAGGACGGTGGCAATAAACTGCACCCGCTGGGCCATCCCCTTGGAAAGCTCCTGGACCTTGGCCCGGGCATAATTCCCCAAACCGAAACGTTCCAGCCATTCCAGCGCCCGTTGTTTGGCCACCTCCTTGGGTACACCCTTTAACCCCGCCAAGAAGATCAAAACATCCAAGACCTGCGATTCTCGGTACAGTCCCCGCTCCTCGGGCAGATATCCCACCTTGGCTTTATCCACGGTCTTGGCCACCGTCCCCGGTTCAAACCGGAACTGAAGCTCTCCGGCATCCAGTCCTACGATCCCCATAATCATGCGGATAATGGTGGTCTTTCCAGCTCCGTTGGGACCTAACAGGGCCATGATCTCTCCAGGGTACACCTCAAAGGACACATTGTCCACTACACGGCGTCCACCATAGCTTTTGCACACCTGTTTAACCGTCAGTGCCGCTTCCACAAGCTACCTCCTCATCGTGCTAACAAGCAAGAAGTGTAAGACTTTAAGCAACCGGAGTTACGTCCCCGCCATCGGGAAAAAAGGGAGGAAAGGAAACCCTCCTTTGGTTATATTCTCCTAGGGTACATCGGTTCCTTCCTGCCGAAGGCGAAAAGGAATCGGGAAGCGAAACAATTGCATAGAGATCTTCGCGCCAAAGCCTATCACAAACCTGCAGTTTTCCGCCATACCCAAGGCACAAACCCGCAGCAAACATGGGACAGGAAATGATATACTACAGACATTTGATATATCCACTGAGAATGTACACTAGCAGATGACACCTTCCAGCCGCGCAGGGATCGTTTTCCGCCTGCAGGGAAAACCCTCCCGCCTCAGTTTTCCCCAGGCAAAGAAGAAGACCCAGGGCGAGCCCCTGGAAGGTCTTTGCCCCAAGGCTACACTAACCAAAGGGAGGAAACCAGATTGCCGGACCTTTCTCCAGAAACCTGTCACGACCTGTGGTTTCAAAAGCTGCGCCCCTGCCTCGCCTACGAGCCGAGGGAGGATTTCCGCAGATGGCAAAACAAGGCCAGGGCCAAATTGGGGGAAATACTGGGAGCAAATCCAGAACCGGTGCCTTTGCAGGTGCGAGTGGAGTGGGAAGCGGAACGAGGTTACTATCGGGAGATCCGGTTTTTGTTCACCGCGGAAAAGGGGGCCGATGTCCCCTGCCACCTGCTTCTGCCCAAGGGGGGAAAAGCTCCCTACCCGGTGGTAATCTGTCTACAGGGGCATACGGCAGGAATGCACATTTCCTTGGGGATCCCCAAGTCCCCCGAAGATGAGAAGAGTATTGCCGGGGGCCGGGATTTTGCCTTGCAAGCAGTCAGGGAAGGTTATGCCGCGTTAGCGATGGAACAGCGCTGCTTTGGCGAGAGAAGGGATCAAAGGCCTGAACAGGCCCAAAGGCTAACCGCCCGTCAAGCTTGCCACCACGGGACTTTGACCGCCCTACTCCTAGGTCGCACCATGATCGGTGAGCGGGTGTGGGACGTTTCCAGGGCCATTGATGCGTTAGAGCAGTTTCCCCAGGTGGACAGCTCCCGGATCGGGTGCATGGGCAACTCCGGGGGCGGAACGGTAACCTTCTATGCCGCGTGTATGGATGAGCGGATCAAGGTCGCGATGCCTTCCTGCACCTTTTGTACCTATCGACACGGACGTGGTGCCGTGGACCACTGCGTGTGCGGCTATCTGCCCAGGGTTCGGCAGTATTTCGAAATGGGAGATCTGGCCGGCCTTATCGCCCCCAGACCCTTGGTGATCGTGGCCGGGGCAAAAGATCACCTCTCTCCCCTCATCGGAGTAAGGGAAGCCTTCACCACAGCCCAGGCTTTATATAAGGCTGCAAACGCCGAAGATAAGATCAGGCTGGTGGTGGGTCCCGAAGGCCACCGGTTCTACCCCGACGAAGCGTGGCCAGTGTTTCGACAGGTAAGCGGGTGGGATTAGACCTACTGTCGCTGGCATACGCAGCCACCAACAAGGCATAGGGACTAAGTTGTCAACGCCTTCGTCCATGGTAAGGCAGAACGGATTCCGCCTTACCATCTGTTTTCTTGCAACGGAAAGGCGGTCTGCCTCACTTTTTCACAGTTTCCCCGGGCAGGGTCTGCGCCACCAGAAAAGACAGATGTTTTGGCCTAGACTGCCACAACAATCGTCACTGGCCCGAAACCTGGGGAGCATCTGTTTAGGTATAGGCCCGCCACCCTTGCTCCTGCAGCCTCTGATCCTTCGTTCGCACTTCCTCCGCTAGGCGGGCCTTGT
Organism: Bacillota bacterium; assembly: GCA_012839765.1. NCBI lineage: Bacteria > Bacillati > Bacillota > Bacillota bacterium. Next base: position 23,276 of record DUMW01000082.1, on the reverse strand, counting down.
AATCCTGGACTTTGGCCGCCAGCCTTTCGTCGCCAATCCCCAGCATCTGACAGGCTAAAATGGCTGCATTCTTGGCCCCGTTAATGGCCACACAGGCCACCGGAATCCCCGTGGGCATCTGGACAATGGAATACAACGCGTCGGTCCCCGCCAAGGTACTACTGAGGATGGGAACTCCGATCACCGGCAGATGGGTATAGGCCGCAAGGACTCCCGGCAGATGGGCAGCTTTTCCTGCCCCGGCGATGATCACCTTAAGTCCCCGCTCCGCCGCGGAATTGGCATAGGACAAGGCCACATCGGGGGTACGATGGGCAGAAATGATCCGCATTTCATATCCCACGCCCATCTCATCTAAAAAGGCAGCGGCATCGGCCATCACCGGTAGATCTGAATCAGAACCCATCACGATTCCAACCAATATTTGCTTTGTCATTCCTTTTCCCTCCAACAAATCCGAAAATCTAGCCTGTGCCCTTACTAAGACTCCCACTCACCACCGCGATAGGGAACAGGGATGTAACCGACGGAAGTACGCCTTTGGGCCGGTTGTGGATACAGATCCATCAATTCATACACCTTACGGGGCAGCCCGCACCGTACGTTCAGACCCATCTCCTGGAGGGTCTGACAGGATAGGGCATAGTCGTGGGTCCAATACCCCCGGCTCAACAGGTTTGCCACCTGCCTGGCCCGTTCCTCCTCCAGCTTGTCTTTGAGGATCCCATAGACCGTCTCTTCCACCTGGGCCAAGGCCTTCTTCGCCACATCGATCAGGATCAGGGTGGTATCCTCGATTTGGTTCACGTCCTTCTGCTCCAACACTTTGACGATGGAGGCGGCCGGGTACTGCCCAATTTGGGGATCCACAGGTCCCAGGACCGCATTCTCATCCACCACGATTTCATCGGCGGCTAGGGCGATGAGGACTCCACCGCTCATCGCATAGTGGGGGATGAATACCGTCACCTTCCCCGGATGGCGCTTTAGGGCATTGGCGATTTGTTCCGACGCCAACACCAGTCCCCCGGGAGTATGTAGGATTAGATCAATGGGCATGTTCGGCGGCGTGAACCGGATGGCACGCAGGATCTGCTCCGCATCCTCGATATCAATGAAGCGTTTGATAGGAATGCCGAACAGACTCATGGATTCCTGGCGATGGATGAGGGTTATCAGCCGGGAACCCCGCTCCTGTTCAATGGCCCGATGGAGCGTAAGGCGCGCCCTTTCCAGCCTCCATTGTCTTAGCATCGGCAAGAAAGCCGACAGCAGCAAGAAGAACCACAGGATTTGGAAAACACCACCCATAGGATCACCCTATCCTAGAAGATCCCGCGCCGCCCCCCACAGGATCCCAATTCCCAACACCACAAACAGTACACCGGCCACCAACTGCAAATACTCTGGGGGCACAAGCTTCACGATGGTCTGGCCCAGCAGGGCACTAATTAAGGTCACAGTCAAAAGCCCCAGGGAAGCCCCCCCAAAGACCACCCAGGGGCATTTGTACTGGGCGGCCAGGGTAAATACCGCCAACTGCGTTTTATCCCCTAACTCTGCCAAGAACAATGTACTGTAAGCCAGGAAAAAGACTTTCAGGTTCACGGCTTAGCCTCCTTTTTGGTGTGCGGCACCAATTAGCACTCGTATATTATCTATGCCGTGATCCTGCAAGTATTTCTCCAAACCGGCAATAATCTTTGGCATGATCCAGGGATCCACGAAATTGGCGGTGCCCACCGCAACGGCGCTCGCGCCCGCCAGGATCATCTCCAAAGCTGCTGCGGTGCTGTCAATTCCTCCCATACCGATAATGGGCACGGAAACCGCCTCGTAAACTTCATAGACCATCCGCACCGCAATGGGCCGCACCGCCGGTCCCGAAAGCCCTCCTTTAATATTCCCCAATACCGGTCGCCGAGTCTCCACATCGATCTGCATCCCCAGCAAGGTGTTGATTAGCGAGATTGCATCCGCCCCCGCCTTTTCCACCGCCGCAGCCATCTGTTGCACACTGGTCACATTGGGGGTAAGCTTCACGATCACAGGCAGCGTGGTGGCCTCCTTCACCGCCGCGGTGACCTCCGCAGCCATCTGGGGACTGGTACCAAAGCTGATCCCCCCGCATTTCACGTTGGGACAGGAAATATTCACCTCAAGGGCCCCGATCCCCGGTGTCTCCCCTAGGATCCGGGCCAGGCGGGCATACTCCTCCACCGTATTGCCGGAAATGTTGACGATCACCGGCACCTGCCACTGGCGCAAAAAGGGCAGATCCTCGGCAAGGAAAACCTCCACTCCTGAGTTTTCTAGCCCGATGGAATTTAGCATCCCGCCGGGGGTTTCGGTGACCCGGGGAGGTGGATTCCCCACCTTAGGCTCCAGGGTGACCCCGTTTACCACCACGGCCCCAAGGATATCCAGGGGAAAATAGGCACTGTATTCCCGGCCATTTCCGAAAGTACCCGAGGCGGGCATCACTGGGTTGGTCAGTCTCAATCCGCCAATCTCCGTCGTAAGATCTGGTTTCATGGCTCGAACGGCGCCCCAAGGCCCCGTTCCCCCCTCCTTTGTCCTAGTCTTCCCGCCAGCGGGAAAAGTCCAAGGTGGCACCGTCAAAGACCGGTCCATCCACACAGACCCGCTGGTATTCTTCCCGGCCCTTCACTTTACAGACACAGCCTAAGCAAGCCCCAATCCCGCAGCCCATCCGCTCTTCCATGGATACCTCACAGGGCACATCCCCCGCCAGTTCCACCACGGCGGCCAGCATGGGAACAGGTCCGCAGGCGTAAACCCGATGGACACCTTCCCGTAAAGCCTGTTCCAGCCCCAGGGTGGGAAAACCCCGCGTCCCCCGGGAACCGTCTTCGGTAAAGACCTCCACCGCACACCCAAGCTGACCGAAGGGTTCCACAGGGATATAGTCGTCCTTACCCCGGAAGCCAAAATAGGCACAGACCCGGTGTCCTTCCTCGATAAGTCTGCGCGCCAGGTAAAACAGGGGTGCCAGGCCAATCCCACCGCCCACCAAGGCCACTTCCCTTGGGCCACCCACGGGCAAGGTAAAGCCCCGACCGATGGGGCCGAGGAAATCAATCAGATCCCCGGGTACAAACTGGCTCAGGGCCTTAGTGCCGCGACCCACCACCCGAAAAAGGATCTGGCCCCTCTGGGCTTCCTTGGAGACGTCATACAGACTAATCGGACGTCGGAGCAAGGGATCCTGGGAGATACCCCAAGACGCCTGGGGAAGGATATGAATGAACTGACCCGGAGTAGCCAAGGCAAGCTTGGAACTTTCGATGGTAAACAGGTAACAATCAGGGGTCACCTGCTTTTTTTCTATGAGAATTCCTTGATGATCACCCTGCATAGGATCACTCCTCACCAGCCAACGACCCGCCTGAGGTCATCCCGCATCCGACGGGCCGCTTCGCCGGCAGCTTTTGCAAAATCGCGCTCTCCGTACTGACTGTATTCGGGCTTTGTATAGGCGAAGATAATATCCCGGGCGGAGTTAACCACGGCCCCTTTCCCGTCTGCGTCGAAAGAAGGCAAAACCTCTTGGGCCCCGGCCCCTTGGGCGCCGTAGCCCGGCACCAGGAAGATGCACTTGGGCAGCCTTTCCCGTAACATCTTAGCATCCTCCGGGTAGGTGGCTCCCACCACCACGCCGATAAAGCTGTACCCACAACGGCCAAGGGGCCAATCCTCTACCCACTGGGCCACCTTGTCCGCCACCGCTTCATAGACTTTCCCCTCCCCACTGGGCAGGTCCTGAAACTCCACCGCGGAGGGATTGGAGGTACGCAACAACACGAACAGACCGTTCCCCTGCCTTTCCGCAACCTGTATGAAGGGCAAAACCCCGTCGGTACCCAAATAGGCGTTCACCGTCATTGCGTCAAAGGACCAGATCCGCTGGGGCGGGGAAAACAACTCCACCTCTCCTAAATAGGCGGTGGCATAGGCCTCGGCGGTGGAACCGATGTCATTGCGTTTGCCATCACCGACAACCAAAAGACCGTGGCTGGACGCCACCCTGGCCAATTCCTGGAGAGCCTGCAGGCCCCAGGGGCCAAACTGTTCGTAGAAGGCAAATTGGGGCTTCACCGCCACCGCGTACTCCGCCACCGCTTCGATAATCCGGGCGCCAAACTGAAAGAGGACCTCTTTCACCGCCTCGGGCCCGGGACCAAATCTCCTGGCCGCTTCCTCCTTCAGGTACGCCGGAATCAGGTGCCAGCGGGGATCGAGACCCACCACCACGTGGCTTTGTTTTTTCGTCATTGCCTGGTCCAAACGATCGGCGAAATTAAGCACGGACCTTCCCACCTTCCATGATCATGCGGCCGCGGTAAACTAAGGCCTGGGGCCAGCCTTTGTACTTCCGGCCCCCGAAGGGCGTATTGCGGCTCTTGCTGTAGAACCCATCGGGCTCCACCACCTTCTCCCGCTCCGGATCGATGAGGGTGATGCTGGCCACCTGACCGGGGGCAATGGCTAAGGGGTCAAGGCCCAGAATCCTAGCCGGTGCCGTAGACATGGCCTCAATGGCCCGAAGGGGCGTGAGAATACCCCCATGGACCAGCTCCGACATGATCACCGGCACCGTGGTCTCTAGACCAATGAGCCCGAAGGGGGCATGGATGTACTCCTGCTCCTTCTCTTCCCTAGTGTGGGGGGCATGATCCGAGGCAATACAGTCGATGGTCCCGTCGGCCAGTCCCTGCCGCACCGCCTGCACATCCTCCCAGGAGCGCAAGGGCGGGTTTACTTTGGTGTTGGTATCGTAGCCACAAACCGCCTCGTCGGTCAGAGTCAGATGATGGGGAGTGACTTCCGCGGTGACCTTGATCCCCCGGGCCTTCCCCCAGCGGATCAGTTCCACGGACCGGGCGGTGCTGACATGGGCAATGTGCAAGTGGGCACCGGTCTCCTCCGCCAAGAGCAGATCCCGGGCAATGATTGCTTCTTCCGCCACGGGACTGATGGGAGGCAGACCCAAAACGGTGGACCAGTAGCCTTCATGCATGACCCCACCATCGGCCAATTTCCCGTCCTCGGCGTGGGTGATCACCGGCAAATCCAACATCTTGCCATATTCTAAGGCTTGGCGCATCAAATATCCGTCGTTGACACAGTGTCCGTCGTCGGAAAAGCCTCGCACCCCGGCTTGGGCCATCTCCACCAGCTCCGCCAGCTCCTCGCCGGCCAGGTTCTTACTGATCGCCCCGATGGGATACACCTCCACCACCGCGTCCTTCCTGATGATCTCATGTAGAAAACCGCAGACGGTTTCCCCATCGAGCACGGGATCCGTGTTAGGCATACAGGCTACCGCCACAAACCCCCCAGCCGCGGCCGCCATGGTGCCGGTGCGCACTGTCTCCTTGTCCTCTCGGCCCGGTTGGCGCAGATGCACGTGGATATCCACCAGGCCTGGCACCGCCCACAGACCGGCAGCATCGTAGACCGTGGTGTCAGCGGTGGCTTCCAAATTGGGCCCTACCTTGACGATCCTTTCCCCCTGGATGAGGATATCCAGTTGAACCCGATCAATGTTGCTTATCGGGTCAATGACCAATGCGTTTTTAATCAACAGACTCATCGATTTTCCTACCTCCCGCCAAGAGCAGATATAACAGGGCCATGCGCACCGCCACACCATTGGTCACCTGTTCGGTGATCACCGCCCGGGGATCCTCCACCACGTCGGGGGTAATCTCCACCCCCAAATTGGTGGGCCCGGGATGCAGGATGAGACAATCATCGGACAACAACTTCAGCCGGTCTTTGTGTAGACCGAAGCTACGCACATAATCCCGGATAGAGGGAAAGACCGCCCGGTGATGCCTTTCCCTTTGAACCCGCAAAAGGTTGACCACATCCATCTGGGGCAGATACTTGTCCAGATCGTAGACCACCTGTACCCCTAGCTTTTCAATCCCCGTGGGGATCAGGGTGGGCGGTCCCGCCACGTACACCTCCGCCCCCAGCTTGGTCAGTCCCCAAATGTTAGAACGGGCCACCCGGCTGTGGAGGATGTCGCCGACGATCAGTACCTTCAGACCGGCAATCTGCGCCTTGTGTTCCAAAATGGTGAAAAGATCCAACAGGGCCTGGGTGGGGTGTTCATGCCAGCCGTCCCCCGCGTTAATCACACAAATATCAATATGCCGGGCCAAAAAGGCCGCGGCACCGGCTGCATAGTGCCGTAGCACGATCACATCGGCACCGATGGCCCGCAGAGTCTCGGCGGTATCGATGAGACTCTCCCCCTTCTTCACACTGCTTTGGGCCACCGCCACATTGATGACATCCGCACTCATGGTCTTGGCCGCCATCTCAAAGGAATTGCGTGTGCGGGTGCTCGGCTCATAGAACACATTGGCCACCGCTTTCCCCCTCAAGGCCGGGGTCTTCTTGATGGTCCTGGATAAAATTTCCTTGCAGGGTTTGGCCGTATCTAAGATCAGTTGGATCTCCTCTGCGGTAAGATCCTGTAAGCCTAATAGGTCTTTACCTCGTAGTCCCACACCGACCCCTCCTAACAATGTTCAAAGAGTTGAACCTTGTCCTCACCGTCAATCTCCTCCAGGCAAACCTTGATCACTTCCGTCCGTGCGGTGGGAACTTCCTTCCCGACGAAATCGGCCTGAATGGGCAGTTCCCGGTGCCCGCGGTCGATGAGTACCGCCAGTTGAATCTTCCGGGGTCGGCCCAGGTCAATTAGCGCATCAAGGGCCGAGCGGACCGTCCGGCCGGTATACAACACGTCGTCCACCAGGACGATAATCCGGTCGGTGATGTCAAAGGGAACCTCGGTGGTCCGCACCACCGGCTGGGCAGCGGCCAGGGAGAGATCATCTCGATACAGGTTAATATCCAAAATCCCCAGGGGGACTTCCTTCCCCTCCACCGCCTCCAGCTTCTGGGTCAACCGCTTGGCCAAGGGCACACCCCGGGTACGGATGCCAATTACCGCCAGCTCCTCCACCCCCCGGTTGCGCTCCAGGATCTCGTGGGTCATCCGGTCTAAGACTCGATCCATCTCCTTGTTGTCCAGGACTTCCTTTTTGAACTTAAGCATCATTGCTCCTCCTTTGGCTCCAGGGCATACAAGCCATCCATCACCCTCCGCAGATCCTCCGGCAAGGGGGCAACGAAGTGCACATGCTTGCCGGTCCGGGGATGCCGGAATTCCAGTTCCGAAGCATGCAGGGCATGTCTGTCCAAACCGAGGGTAGCCCCGCCGGGGCTGTACTTCTTGTCCGCCACCACAGGGTGATTGATAAAGGCCAGATGTACCCGAATCTGATGGGTCCGACCCGTAACGATGCGGGCATCCAGTCGCGTAAAGTTTTGGAACCGTTCCTTAACGTAATAATAGGTAATGGCATTGCGCCCACCGTTGTACCGCACGGCCATCCGCTTACGATCGAAGGTGTGACGGCCGATGGGGGCCTCGATCTTCCCTTCGTCCAGACTCAACCGCCCCTGAACCAAAACCCAATACATCCGCTTAACGGTGCGTAGTTTGAGCTGCTCCGCCAAACACATGTGGGCCATGTCATTCTTGGCCACCACCAGTACACCGGAAGTCTCCTTATCCAGCCGGTGGACGATCCCTCGCCGTTTCGGTCCACCGATGTAAGATAACTCGTTAGTGTAGGCCAAGAGGGCATTGACCAGGGTACCCCTTTCGCTCCCCGGAGCGGGATGTACCACCATCCCCGGCGGCTTGTTCACCACCAAAAGATCAGCATCTTCGTAGAGAATATCCAAGGGGATGTCCTCTGGTTCCACACTGTCGGTCTCCCGCAGGGGGACGTACACCTCGATCTGATCCCCGTAGTTGGTACGATAACTGGGTTTGCAGGCGGCTCCATTGACCAGCACTTTACCCTCTTCGATCAGCCGGCGGGCTACGGAACGGGAAGGGATATCGGGATGCCTGGTCAAGAAAACATCCAGACGCAATTTGATGCTGTCCGGTGTGGTCACAATCATCACAGAAGGTTCAAGTTCACTGCAAATACCGCCTCACCACCGTTCACCTTGTGTCTTGGGCTGTCGGACGATGTACCACAGGAGTAGAAGTACACCGCCCACGATGGCGATGTCCGCCACGTTGAAGATGGGCCAGACGCGGATATCAATGAAGTCCACCACTTTGCCGATGCGCAGACGATCGATGACATTACCTAAGGCGCCGCTGGCACTGAAGGTGATGCCCAGCAAAAGCAGCGGATCCTTAGGTCGCGTGGTGTACACAAACCACCCCAACGCGCCAAGCACAATGAAGGTTATCATGACAAAAAGAAAGGAGCCAGCGGGGAAAATACCGAAAGCTGCTCCTGGATTCTGTACGTGGGTGAAATATAGCACCGGGTGGAACACCGCCACCGATTGTCCCATCGGGATCCTGGCTTGCACCAAAAGCTTTGTCAGCTGATCCAGTACCACCACCACTGCCCCAAGCGCAAAATACAGCATACCCTAACCCCCTGGCTCAAAATGCGGCATGGAACCACGCCGGAAACCGAAAATATTCTAGCACATATTCCCTTCCGGTTCAACGCTGGGGGCGTCGGCGGAACTGATCCATCTCCTCCACGGCACTCCGCACCTCCGCCGCATCAATGTAGGCTTGATCGACAGAAACACCACCACCCACATCCTGGGGTGAATTGGCGTTGCCCCAGCGGGCCAGCTCCTGCCAGGCATCCTCGCCATCAAACCCGGTATAATCATCCTCATCCCGGAAGCTGCGACCAAAGGGTGGTCCCAGAACCTTTTCCTCCACGGGCCGGGATTCCCTCGAAGGCAGTTCCTCGCTGCAGGCATAGCACAAGGTAGTGTAGGGTATCGCCCAAAGGCGGTCTGCGTCGATGGGCTGTCCACAGACATCACAAACACCGTAGGAGCCGTCGTCGATGGCCTCTAGGGCATCCTGCACCCTTCCGGCCAGCATCCTGAGGTTGTCCATGAGGCCGATGTCTCTACTGCGCTCGTACATTTCAAAACCCAGATCCGAACTATGCTGGTCGTAGGCGGACAGTTCGCCCACCGACTGGGTCATGCTTTGGCTAAGTTCTCCCTGCATGCGGGAGATGCGGTTTTGTAACTCATGTTGATACGCCTGCAGATGCTGTTTTAGTTTACCTAGATCCTCAGGTGTCAAATGCTGCATCCTCGTTCCCCCTTCAACTATGGCGCCGTAGCCAATCTCTCCATGACGATCCGCGTCAGTTCCGCAATATACTCTCCGATCACCGGCAAGTTCAAGGACGCCAGCCGGCTAAGTAACAGCAAGAAGGCCGCACCCACCACCGTAAACCCCACCGCGATCCCAAAGCCCCGCACCACGCCAGAGATAAAGCTGAGGTAGATAATCCGGCGGGGATTGCGGTACAACTCGACGTACTCCGCAATACTGGCCTTTTCCATAAGCATGGCCAGTTTTTCGATGCGACGGATAAGCGTGGCTACCAAACCTTCGTTAATGGTCTTCGACACGGTTTTCCCCCTACTGCCCTCCCAGTGGATCCTGGTCTTAGCTTTCCCCCCAATGGTGGCACTTCTCCGCTTCAACTTCCGGAAAAACCGATATCCCGGATCCGTTACAGGAGGTTCGGGGTAAACCTGTGGGAACTATGTTCATCAGGGAAGGATTGCTGGAAGGAAAACTTGTAAGGAAAAGAATCCTTTCATCGGACTAAGGAAGCATATCAATCAATAGAAGAGCTACAGACGCCTCCGTTCCAGACGGACGCGCAACTGTTCAAAACTGATCCCATAGGCCCGGGCGATATCCTTGGCGTAGCTTTTGCCCACGGGAGGTGCAGGCACGATCCGGTAGGTGCGCTGGGCTCGGTTTTGTTCATCGTAGGTAAGCCCCGCCACCAGGCTGACCAAAAGACTGTCCCCGGGCACTTGTCGGTTGATCTCATCGATACTCTCCGCCAACTCATGGAGGTGAGTGGCAAAGGCAGCCCGGGCACCCAAGAAACGTACCGCCCGGATAATATCCAAGGTCAGGTAGAGGCTCTCCCCTGGGCTGGTGCTGGCCAAGGACTCATTGAGCAAAAGGAGGCTGTAGGGGGTCGCGGTCTCGAAGATCTCGGCCAACCGCCGCAGTTCGGCACTGAGGCGGCCTTCGATGTTATCGGTGCCTTCCTGTTCCGCAAAATGGGTATAAACCCAGTCCACCGGGCTAATCTTTGCCTCGGTGCCCGGCACAAAAAGACCCGCCTGCATCATCACCTGAACCAAGCCGATGCTGCGCAGATAAGTGGTCTTACCGCCCTGGTTTGGACCCGTGATCACCAGGATCCGTCCTTCGGGACCCATACGGATGTCGTTGGTCACGATCTCTTCATCTAGTTTACGAACCGGGTTAGTCGCCAGCCGATCCAGAGCCAAGGTAAGGCTATAGCTGTCTTTGACCTCGGTAACCCGGGCTTCTTTGGGCAGCACTTTGGGGCGACACATGGGTAGTCCCGCGGCCTGGAGTTGGTTGATCAGCTTGACTGCACCGAGGTAAAAATCGAACTCGGATTCCAGTTGCGCATACCAACGGGAATTGATCCCCGTAAACCGGGCGAGGGCACTGCTCACCGGTTTGAGGGCATCTCGGAAGACCCCGTCTAGATCCCTGAACAACGCCGCTTCCAGATCGGGGCGTTTCAAAAGGCTGTGAAAAACATGGGGTTGCTTCCCGTCGGCAAATAGGCCCCGCAGTTTGCCCAAGAAAGACTTGGGCTCAAAGGGCTCGGAGTTAATGGAAAGGAGCGTGGCCTCCACGGGGCGAAGCTGCTTGTCCAAATTAAGACCGATGGTCACACTGGAAACGCTCATAAACCGCACCCGCACCGCAGGCAGTTCTGCTTCCAAATCCTTGAACTCCTTACTCTCTACCAGGGCAGTGAGATAATCGGTCAAGCGGCGCAGACCTTCGGAACGGACATCCTCCCGGAACAGGGCCAGCACCTGTTGCAACCGTTGAGTACAATGGACATATTGCTCCAGCGCTTCAAAACGCCAACCCAACTGTCGGAGGGGATGATCCCCTTTGATGTGCCTGGGCTGCTTCAGGGAGGTGAAACGCCGGATGGTGGGAGAAAGCTCCTTGATTTTGGACACCAGCCGGGGCAACTTCAAGAAATCCTCGAGGATAGCCAACCGATATTCGATCACCTCTGGATCCGTACAGGGACTGTACAGAATACGCCGCAAAGACTCCCGATTGCGTAGATCAATACTCAGGGCCCTGACCACCTTGTCGAGATCCAGATCGGTAATGAATTGCTCCGGTAAGCCTGCGGTCTTCCTCTCCCGGGCCAGGTGTTCTTCACTAGGCCAAAGGAGACTGACCGGTGTTGTCTCCATACTGGCACCCCCTTGCGCACACAAGCAGCCGCCCATTATTCCCACCTTGGCAGAGCTTGTACCATAGGACCTCTTGGTTGTTTTCGACGGTCTAGGAGGAGATCCCTTTACCTGTTTTCCTATGGCAATAGACTCTCCGGTCTAAAGGCGGTATGGGTAAAGAAAGAAGAAAGAGTCCGCTCCCTGAGGAAGGACTCTTTCTCTGTCACGCTGGGTGTACAACTAGATATTCTACGCTCTACCCCAGGCCACCGCGATGATTTTGTGGGGCAGAACAGTCTGGATAGGTGATACCCTTACTCCTTGATCAGAAACTCAATACTGGCAATGGACGGGGTGTATGTGGAGTTGCCGCTGCCCCGCTCATACAGATCCACCCGGTACACCTTACCCCAGAGCGGGAACCGCTCATAGTCGGTCAACCGGACCTCGGAGACTTGCCATTCGTTGAACGTGTAGTCGCCGGGGTTACCGATCCTTACATTAGAATACTCCTTCAGATCACGACCATAGTACACCCGCAGAATGACATCACTCATGGTGTTGCGGTCGGAACAGTCGATCCTCCACTTAATGCGCATCACCATGTTTTCATCAATAATATCCACGGGATTGCGGAAGGTGACACCCACCCAACCCCAGCTGCCTTTCCAGCCCAGCTGGCAAACAGGTACACCATCAATGGTCGTGATCTGGGCTTCCTTCGGCTCGAGGACTACGTTCTTCCAGTTGTCGCCTTCAAAATCAAAGCGAATAACCTCCGTTGCACTGACACCACAAAACAACACAACCATCACCATCAGCGGGAGTAAGACCAGGAAAAGATTCTTTGTTCGCATAGTTTCTCTTCTCTCCTTTTTATTGTTTGAGCTAATCACTCTTCCCCTTCTTCGGGTTCCACAATGGCAAACTCGATGGCTGCCAGAGAGATGAAGGAGTCTGTTTTCTTATGTTCTTCGCTAATATCGACCCGGTGAACCATGGCACCTACGGGAAATTCCTCGTAATTCGTGAGGCGAATCTCCGATACGTGCCATTCGTTAGTGCTAAACTGTCCCCCTTGGCTGTCGAGGTTAATCTTCCTCGGCACACTGCCCGAGTAGTACACGAGGGCCTGCACCCTGTTACAGGTAGTCCGGGTTTCACAATCAACACGCCAGGTCACACGCAGAACCATGTTTTCGTCAAAGATCTCCACAGGATTATTGATGATGGCACCAACCCAACCCCAGCTCTCGTTTTTCGGTTGCTGTCTTTGGGCAGCCTGGACACCGTCAACGTCGGTCACGGTGGCTTCCCCGGGCTGTCGCCAGATATAATCCCTCCAGTTGGGGTCATCAAAGGAGTAACGAAGCACCCACGGTGTGGGTTCCTCGTCCCCGGTGGGCAAAGACAAACACCCTACGGTCAACAGCAGAATCAGCAAGAACAGTGGTACATTCTTCAGCATCGTTTTCATGCTGTCTGTTTCCCCCTCAAAACCTGTATTTCCTTCGTTCATCCAGGCCCATCGGCCCTAAAGCCTCCACGGTAGAATACTTGCTGCTACCGGTTCTGCCTGTCCCCTAACCACCTCCTCTTCCGTTATTGCCCGATCCCTACTTAACCAAAACAGGCTCCGTCCACGCTTCGGGCATATCCAGGGCACCTACGGCTTTCACCATGCAGCGGATGGTCTTCCCGACCTCTACTTCCGTCAAGGTATAGGTGGGATCCGCGCCATAGGTCAGTGGATAGCCGTCAGCAAACCAGTAGTAGCGAAGATCGGTCACATTTTCCACATTTGGGATACACGTGAGGGTGCCACCCACAGCGGCATCACCCACCAGCTGCGGCCTTGCCACAAAGGGTTTGGGTATAGCGTTTATCTGCTCTGTCTTCTGCAGCACCTCAATCCAATCAATCACGAAGTCTTCCCGTTCCGATTTTGGCAGACCATCATTGGCTCGCAACGCATAGTCCACCAGCAGGTACATCGGCTCTAGATACAAGGCTGGGGTCGGACAGCGACAAACTTCCACCCATTTCTCGGTACCACTCCTACGATCCGGGATGGTCACATTCACGTAGGTCCAATCCTCGTCCACCACGAACTCCCAGGTATGGAACTGACCGTCCCAGACGTAAAGACCCAGGTTGTTTTCCAAGGGGGTTAGGTTTCCGCCGAACACCTTGTACCGTTGGTAGCTGTCGTTTTGTCGGACAAAGATGTTTTTCACATGGGTATAGTGCAGATGGGACGACATTCCGTTGTAATAGTAACCATTGGTGCCCACGAACTCAAACCAGTCCACTTCGATTCGGTTGGAAGTGCGCCAGTACAGGAACTCAATCCCATAGGACCAGAAGGCCGGGAACAAACCTCCGGGCAGTAGATGCTCCGCGATCTTCGGAAACATGCAACGGATCCGGAAAATTTTGGGACCAGACCAGACATAGCCCTGGCCCAGGTCGTTCACACTGTAGAAGGCACTGCCGTACCAAGTATTGCCCTGTTTTGCGATGGAAATGGTCTGCAGCTGGTTTTCAGGATCATGGGGATAGACGTCAGGCGTGGCTCCTGGTGGAAGCAGCCGAGCATCATTCCCCACGGCAGTATTCCAACCGGGGGCTTGCCATAGGTCTCCCTCGTTGCTTGTGCTAGGGCTAATCCTAAAGGCGCGGAAATCATCGAAAAAGACCCGTTCCCAACCCTCCGGTTCCACCCGGTCGCCGCCGGTGTTCACCCGGGTGACGCTCTTGGTAAGGCTCTGACCCCAGGCAGTCCAAGCCTCGTCATCGTGGACGTAACGACGGGGCAGGTCCTCTTCATCCAAAACCGGGGGTAATTCCCGATAGGGATGATCCGCGGGCAGATTGGCCTGGAAGCCCAACCGATGGGCCGCCCAACCTTCCAATTTCCTTACCATAGCCTCGGTCAACTCCGTTTGACCCAACAGGATGGTATCGTAGGCCCAAGCCATATTGCCGTCGTTGCGGTTGTCTCCGATAAAGGAATTCGCATCATAGGCCAGTTCACTGGAAAACCGACTGGGCTGCTCTTCGGTTGTTGTCAGGGTTACACCGTTTACGGAGGCAAACATACGTCCCTGCCGCATCCCGAAGACTACCACATTCCAGGTCTTGCCGTCTGCAATTACGTTCTTCGCGTTCATGATCCGCCGGTCTAACCCGGTGGCGCCTCGTCCCACGAATTGAATGAACAGGCCATCCTTTTTGTTGTACCAAACCTTGGGGGAGGACTTGCTCGGTCCAAGCCCTTGGTTGATATCCAGCAGAACCGTCTCCTCGGCGGAACCGGTATTGGCATCGATACGGAAGGTGATCACACCCCACCGGTAGTTCCACCGCGCATCCCGCTGACCGGCCATCGTCAAGAACTGACCGGAATTGGCCGCAAACTCCACACCACCATTGGCACTGGTCTTTTGGGGTTGCAGGGTAACATTGCTCTGGGTGGGAGACAGATTCAGAACTCCCCGGGAAGGATGTTCCGATACGGCCCCAACCTCCACATCTTCCTGGACAAAACCGGACATGATCCACTCAGAAAAGAGGTTGACCGCCCATGGAATCTTAGTCTTGCTATTGGTCACGCTCTCCCGGGAAATCAGTTGGGAGAGGGGATGACGATCCAGACACTGTTCTTCTACCGTAACCTTGCCGTCTTTGTCCACGTCGAAAACAATGCCTTCCAGGTTCCGGGCAGAAGGATTGCAATACCTCCAGCATGGCCTTCCGCTCCACGTCGTCATAAAGGCCATTGCCATCAGCGTCCAGTTCCCGCAGGATGATCACCGGTTCTGCCGCGTGTACTAACTCGCTTTCCATCGAAAACATGCCTCCTATTAGTTGTCCAAAACCCATGTGCAGGACCAACACCCATAGGACGAGTACGAAAGTCCAAGTGCCTAATCGTCGTCTGGTGCTCATCGAGTCCATCCTTTCTATGTAGGGTTAAGAACCCTTCCCGAACATCGCTTCGGGTTTCCAGCGAATCTTGATGTTGCAACCGGAAAGGCTCGGTCTAACCTACCGAGCCACCGGTAGATGCTACAAAACGCAACCCTTTGGGCAGGGACCGCATCCTGAGGATGCGGTCCCTGATCATCCCATTCTTACTCTTCTTCCAGAATGGGTCGAATCATGGCGACGATGTTCTCCACCGCCTGTTCCACACTGATCTCCTGATGGAATGCCCGGTTCAGTTCCTTACTCCAAATACTGTTCAGGCTGCTACCCTTGGGGTGCACATTGGGCTCCATCTTGATCGGATGGGACATGGCCAGGACCACTTGCTCAGGACTAGCCACCCATTCCCCAAGGTAATCCAGGTATTCGTTCCGTATCACTTCCATGGAAGCCACCGTGGTAAGCAGACCACTTTCCATGGCATACCATTTAGCAAAGTCATAGGCTTCCTGCACATATTCCGTGGTGGAACTGATGGCGACTGGACAACCACCTGCCAAATGGTAATAACCTGCGGGTCCCGCCGGATACATGACAATGTCCATCTCAAAGTTCATGGTGCGTCCGGGGATTGTGGCCACCCACCCGAACTCCATGGCAGAAGTGCCGGAATAGAACTTCACCTTCTCCTTCTCCCAGGGTAAGGGTGCGATGCGGTACTCCCACATCAAATCCACACAGAACTGCAATCCTGCGATGGTTTCCGGTGAATCCACGAGGATGGTGTAGCCATCTTCACCGATCATATCCCCGCCGGCTTGCCACACAAAGGGTGCCCAGGCGGGTGCCCACGACGCAGAGACTTGGGGAATCGCAAACCGGTCCATTTGCCCGTCGCCGTTGAAATCGGCGGTCAGCTTCCTACCTACCTCAAGGAAGGTGTCCCAAGTCCAGTTGTTTGCCTTCACCAAGTCCACCGACCGTGGCAAAGCGTTCTCCGCAAACATGGGGACGTTGTACCACATCAGGCAGACACCGCCCCAGATGGGAATCCCGTAAAACTTGCCTTGGTAGGTGCCGGACACGATCTCAGTAACATCGCTTTCCAGATCAAGATAGGGATCCGCGGCCACCAGATCATCAATGGGCCGAACGATACCCAACTCCACGAACTGGGGAAGCCACTTCCGGTCCACTACAATCACATCGGGCAACATCCCTGAAGCCGCCAACAGTTGAATGTGCTGCCGATACTCCTCATTGGGTTTGTATAGGATTTCAATATTAATACCGGGATTTAGCTCCTCATAGCGCCGAACGGCTTCCTCCACCTCGGGACTCGAAGACCAGAGGGCAAAAGTCAAGGTGATTACTCACTAGCTTAGCCTAAGGTATGGCACCATGGAATTGGGATTCTTCCACTATCCGTTTGTGCGATCTCCCATTGGTTGAGTCGGAAGCTTGGGAAAAATCACCGAAAGGGAAGGATGGTAATGCAGCAACTTAATGGGCAAGCATATTTGCGTCTACTGGAACCTTGGGTAAAATCCCAAGAGAAGTACCTTTACACCATTCCCGACAGACCCGACCTGATGTGTTACGGTACCGGCTATAACAACTGGGGAGTGCAGACCAACCAAAAGGCCTGTGCCACCTTCGCGGTGTTGGCTGCAGACCCAAACTTTGATGAAACACAGGCAGGGGTGCCCCGGGAAAGGGTTTTGGAATATGCGCTCAGGACCCTGCGGTTTTCTTTGGAAAGTCACCTCGAGGGGAGTTATCGCTGTACCGACGATACCAAGTGGGGCCATACCTGGGTCAGTGCACTGGGAATCGAGCGGATGATGCACGGAGTGGAAGCCATCGAGGAACACCTGACCCCGAAGGATTATGAGTTGCTGAGGAAAGTACTCATCTCCGAAAGCGACTGGTTACTAGACCATTACGAAATTGTGGCGGGGCTGCTTCACAGTGAGCGCAATAACAAACCCGAAAGCAACATTTGGAACGGCGCCATCATGCTTCGCACCGCGGCTATGTATCCCGATGCGCCGCGGGTAAAGGAGTATGTGGAAAAGGGAATCCGCTTCCTTATCAACGGGATCTCGCTACCAGAGGATGAGTTTTCCCAGGAGATCGTAGACGGAAAACCAGTGGCCGAAAGGTTCGTGGGACCAAACTTCTTCTCCTCCTATGCCCTAAATCACCACAGTTACCTCAATGTTGGCTATATGGTGACCTGTCTTTCCAACATTGCGATGCTGCACTTCTTCTACAAAAAGCGCGGTCTCACACCCCCCCAGGCCCTCTATCGGCACGTACGGGAGCTTTGGGAACTGATAAAACTCTGCACCTTCCCCGATGGCCGATTGCTGCGCATCGGCGGTGACACCAGGGTCCGGTACTGTTACTGCCAGGACTATGGCATCCCCACCTGGTTGCTAATTGAAGATCTATTCGGCGATAGGGAGGCCTGCGCCTTTGAAGCAGGATGGCTAAAGCAGGTGGAAAAAGAACAACAGGTCAATCGAGATGGCAGCTTCCTCTCCCACCGTCTAGCGGAAATGAGCAAGACTTCACCTCTTTATTACACCCGATTGGAATCTGATCGGGCCGTCAATCTTTCCACGGGTGCCTACTGGCGGAGGATCCACTCTTTGCCCACCCAGGTTCCAAAGCCCAGTATACCGGTGGCTTTCTGGTCCGATGACTACCACGGAGCCTGTCTCCAGAGGGGCAAACGGCGGATCGCTTCCTTCGTGTGGGACGCCGCCCAGCCTCCCCAAGGACTTTGCCTGCCACCAACCACTAGCAACCTAGCGGAATGGCGATCGAACCTGTCGGGCGAGATTGTGGGTTTGGGCACCACCAATGAACAAAGACCCGTTTCCCACCACAAACAAGGATTCCCCGGGGGATTTATCACCTGGGGTCGAAGCTGTTTCCATTCCTTAAGACATGCCGCAGAGGGCCAGCCCGGGGAGGTGGTGGCGGAACAACAGCTGGTGTTTGTGGCCCTCCCCGATGATGCCACCGCCATTGTCCTGCAGCGGGCCGTTAACCCCGATCGCAGAACATATCTTGCCTCCAGTAAGGGCCTGTTTCTGCAGATTCCCAATGACATTTTCAACGGCAACCAACGCACCTACTATACAGAACAGGGAAAACTGGTGTTACCAGGTTTCGGCAGCCCGGAAGAACTTCTCGACCTGAAAAGCCAATGGCTCAATGTGGAAGATCAGCTTGCGGTGTTCGGACTCTACGGTGCAGAATCTTTGGCCATCTATCGGCCCGGTCGGCGCCAAATCGGACTGAAACACCACCACGACATCAAAAAGATCGACAATTCCCGCACCGGGGGTCAACTGTTTGCCGATGAGATCTGCTATCCGGTTCAGTTAGGCCTAAGATCGCTGGATCCTGGCGAGCTCATCCACGACCTGGCCGCGGTAATCCAGGCCGGTACTTCCCACCAAAAGACCGCAGCCAATTGGGAAGCAAAGAAATACGTCCAGTTGGCAACAACACACCCCCTACTGCGGGCCCTGCAAGTGGAAGGCGCCGATGGCAAGCATTACTTGTTGCTTGTCAATTTCGCTTCCAATAGAACCACCTTCACCCACCCGGATCAGCCCCAGGCGGTAAACCTGGTGACAAGAGAAACGGTACGGCTTGTGGAAGTGAATCTCTCGGGCGAAGAAGTGAAGTTGTTTCGTATTGGTTGATTCCTAATGGAGGATCGTAATCACACCGGGCTCCTATGTCTTGGTGCCCGGTGTACTTTTTAAGCCTCGATCAACGGAAATCCTTCTGGAAACCAAGTCTCAGCATTCTCTTGGGTTCAGCCTTCACTATGGTTAATCTGGTCACTACCATAATCAACCCGCTGATCCAGCGCGGCAGGCCAGACTTCCAATTGGGGGTCATCGAGGATTTCCTGGATGCACCCAGTGGTTCCCCCGATGTATGTGCACATCTGGTCCACCTCAGTGGCCACACACCAAGCTCGGTCTTCGGGCCACCAGAGGTTAGCCAGCCAAGATACATGGGGGTTAGCACCAATGCTCTCCAGACTTCCCTGCAGAAGATAGTAACCCCGATCCGCCAATTGAAAATGGACCGCGCCCTTAGCAATGTGTTCTAGGGCAGATATTCCCCACCCATCCCAGAGGGCAAAGTAGCAGTGGGCCGGGGTTTTGGTATGCTTTTTCAAGATGCTTACCAACCTCTGGGCTTCCCCTTGGGGAAGCTGACCCAACAACGGTGGCTGAAGCCGGCTGAACAAAGGATGGTTTGCCGGGAAAACACTAATGCTATGCCATTGCATCAAGGCATGGGAGAAACGTCCTGAAAGCTCCGCCACCAAGGACCAGGATATCGGTTTAGTGTCCAGGTATGCGGGATGAAAAAGACGCGCATAGGCCCCAAAGCCCCTTGGCACCACCGCGGCCACGTAATTGGCATCGGGCTGCCTGCTCCAGGGCCTTTCCAATGCCGTCAGTAACCAGCGAGCCGGTTCCGAACAGTCCACTAGTGTGAAGGGTCCCCAATCGAGCATACCTCAACCCTCTTTTCCACCCCTGTAGGGGCACAACAAAAGCACCAAATAGAACAAGGATGACCAAGAGAAACCCTTGGTCATCCTGACATAACAAGATCCGATAGTTAGGATTTGATCACCGCCACACAGCGGGCGCATAGATCTTTAAACTCCTCGTCTTCGCCGACACTACTTAGATAACGCCAGCACCGCTCGCACTTTTCTGCGTCGGTAACCTCTACCTTCGCCTTCACACCGGGGCATTCCTCCAGGGACACACCGGTTTCGGGCAGCGTATCGGTGCGATGCACCGTGACCTTAGAAACCATGAGGAGTCGTTCAAGGTCGTTGAGGAACGGCAACAAGGCCCCATAGGCTTCTTCGTCCACATACATGCTTACCACGGCTTCGTTGGAAGAACCGATTTCCTTAAAAGCTCGCTTCTCTTCCAAGGCCTTCATGGCCACCCGGCGTACCCGCAGGAAACGTTCCCACTTGGTCAGTTCTTCTTCATCCACATCGGAGACAGACCAGGTGGTCAAGTGCACGCTTTCCTCAAGGCTAGGATCCAATTGCCGAGCGTGTTGCCAGATCTCATCCGCGGTATGGGGAATCAATGGTGCCGCCAGCTGTGTAAGCTTAAGCAAAATCTGGTACATCGCAGTTTGGGCGGATCTCCGGGCGAAGGAATCGGCCGCATCGCAATACAGGGTGTCCTTAAGGACATCCAGATAGAAGCCACCCATATCCACTACACAGAAGTTGTACAGGGTCCGATACACAATGTGGAAGTCGTACTCCCGGTAGGCCTCAATGACCCGGGCCGCCACTTCGTTCACCCGCATCAGAGCCCATTTGTCCAGGGGAGACAATTCCTCCATGGGTACCCCGTCCTTAGCTGGGGAGAAATCATGGAGGTTACCCAACAAGAAGCGGGCGGTATTTCGAATCCGCCGGTATGCTTCGGCCATCTGACCAAGGATCGTATCAGAGATCCGAATATCGTGGCGGTAATCGGAGGAGGCCACCCAGAGACGGAACACATCGGCCCCATATTTCTTGATGACCTCATCAGGTGCCATCACGTTACCCAGGGATTTGGACATCTTGTTCCCTTCCGCGTCCACGATGAAACCGTGGGTGAGGACGGCTTTGTAAGGCGGTTTACCAGACGTAGCTACGGCGGTCAACAGCGACGACTGGAACCAGCCCCGATGCTGGTCACTTCCTTCCAAATATAGATCCGCCGGGACACCTAGCTCAGGCCGTTGGGCCAGTACGCAACGGTGGCTGCTACCGGAATCGAACCAGACGTCCATGATATCCGTTTCCTTGGTGAACCGGCTACCACCACATTTCCCACAGACGTAACCTTCCGGAAGCAGCTCTTCGGGGGACCTACGGAACCACGCATCGGAACCTTCCACGGCAAATACGGCGCTGATGGACTCGATGGTATTCTCATCTAGAATTGTGTTGCCACAATCCTGGCAATAAAAGATGGGAATAGGCACCCCCCACTTCCGCTGTCGGGAAATACACCAGTCATGACGTTCCCGCACCATGTTACCGATCCGATCGCTACCCCACTCGGGAATCCACTGCACCTCATCAATGGCCTTCAAGGCATCTTCCCGGAAACCATCGATGGAAGCAAACCATTGCTCCGTCGCCCGGAAGATCACCGGTTCTTTACAACGCCAGCAATGGGGATATTGGTGGGTAATCTTGCCGCTCTTCAGCAGGAGCCCCGCTTCCTGCAGATCCTCGACGATCACCGGATTGACCTTGGCCACGTTCATCCCCGCATACTTACCCGCCTCTTGGGTAAAGTTGCCCTGGGCATCCACAGGAGCGTAAACGGGCAGATCGTAACTCAATCCCACTTCATAGTCCTCTACACCATGGCCCGGTGCCGTATGCACACAGCCTGTCCCCTGTTCCAAGGTTACGTGCATACCGAGTATCAAGGGAACGGTCCGTTCCTCCAAGGGGTGCCGGCACAGGATCCCTTCCAATTCCTCTCCTCGGTACTCGCCAACCACAGACATAGTGCTAAGCTCCAACTCTCCGGCAAACTGTTCAGCCAAATCCTTGGCCACCAGGAGCTTACCCTGGTTGGTTTCCACAAGGACGTAGGTGTAGGCCGGATGCAGACATACCGCCATGTTGGCAGGCAAAGTCCACGGTGTGGTGGTCCAAATTACCACCGCGGCATCCTCCGGGAGCACCCCCTTACCATCCGTCACCGTAAACTTGACATAAATGGAGTGGGAATGGGCATCATGATACTCGATCTCCGCTTCGGCCAAGGCAGTCTGGCAGGACATACACCAGTATACCGGCTTGAGTCCTTTGTAGATATTGCCCTTGGCATACATATCCCCGAAGACCCGGATCTGCTCTGCTTCATACTTGGGATCTAAGGTCACATAGGGATTGTCCCAATCCCCCCAACCTCCGAGACGTTTAAACTCTTCCCGTTGGATATCCAGGAATTTCAGGGCGTACTCTTTACAGGCCTGCCGCAACTTGATGGGGTCCGTTTCCGGCTGTTTTTGGGATTTCACCACCGCATGTTCCACGGGCAATCCGTGGGTATCCCAGCCAGGCACAAAGGGAGCCAAATATCCATCGAGGGACTTGGAACGAACAACGATATCCTTCAAGACTTTGTTCAGGGCCGTCCCAATATGAATGTGTCCATTAGCGTAAGGCGGACCGTCGTGGAGAATGAACTTAGGACGTCCCTCCCTTTGGCCCTTTTCCTGCAGTTTCTCATAAAGCCGGGCTTTTGCCCATCTTTTCTGTATCTCCACTTCCCGCACCGGCAGGTTTGCCCGCATGGGGAAGTCAGTCGTTAACAGCTGTAGCGTACTCCGATAATCCATGATAATCCTCCCTAGAACTACTGACATAATAAAAAAAGCCCCCACTGCTGGGGGCGAGAAATTTCCCGCGGTACCACCCCGATCAGCACCAAAGGTGCCACTCGGTGAATGATAACGCCTTCCGACGTCCCGGCCTACTGGACTTCGACCGGGCCCCTCCGGGCTGATCTTCACTACGGCCTTGATCATCGGGCTCCCACCAACCCCCGACTCGCTGGGATCAGACACCGAGCTACTCTTCCCTTCCTCGGGTTTAGAATATTTTACGGAAGAAAACTTCCGGCTTCCTTCCGTTTTCTTAGATTATTACATATTATCCTTAATAACCGTGCCGTTGTCAAGGGGAACCGACGACAGGGGTGCACGCACAAAACGTAGGTAGAAATCATCACTCTACCCCCGTACACTATGCTATTTTTGGCTGCCAGTACTCGTCCCAACGATTACCATGGATAAAGGCAGCGAGGTTAAGCATTTGTTGGACACCGGCTTGGCTCCACCTCATTCCTGCCTGTTTGTGCCGTTTACAGACT